>JAURYC010000292.1 GCA_030654105.1 Deltaproteobacteria bacterium | reverse complement strand
AAAATGCGGGGAGTCTGACAAAAACCGCAGCTGTAAAGGCAACCCCGGGTCAGCTCCATGGGGGCAAAAAAGCGCTCCTGCAAAGAAAATGGAGGGTTGGTCGTAAATAGGCACGACCCCTTATCCCCGGTGAGAATGGCTGTGCCGGGAAGTTTATTTTGCAGGAACTGGCGCAAAAAATCCGGAAAAGGTTTTTCAGCTTCGCCCGCAAAAACAAAGTCAAATCCGAGTCGACCTGTACCCTCCGGATCGCCCGTAGCGTGAGATCCTCCGGCAATCAGGATTGCTTCTTTCCCCAAACCCCGCCTCAATTGCTCGACTTCTTCCTGCACTTGCAGAAGATGGGGGGTCATGAAAGAAAAACCCACAAGGGCCTTCTCTGTTCTCACCTTCTTCAATATCTCCTCAACCGAACCGGCGATTAGGATGCGGAAGTGTTCGGTCAAGCCTTCCCCTTCTATGCAACCCAGGAGTATGGGGAGAGTGAATCGGTTCCCCCGGGTTTTACGCCAGACCAAAAAAGGGCGTTTATCTTTTTCTTCTTGCATTCTTTTTTATATTCTTTCGTCCTCATTCTGTCAAAGAAAAACTCCTCCTCGCCCACCCCCAGTTTTGAAGATTGCCCCTTCCCCCAGTTGGGGTGCCGGTTCGGGCAGGAAGGACCCGCCCTTGGCGGGATTGGCCAAATAAGGCAGTGGTTATTTCATGGTCGTAAGCGAAGTAACCACCCAAAAAAAACTGGGGGTGGGCAAGAAAACTCCCCCCCTTGTCAGACCCTTTCTTTTTTGCTATCTATTCGGAGGCAGAAATGTGAAAATGCGCGTCACGATCCAACAAAACGCTGAAGGAGGATCCAAATATGATGCTGAAAGGAAAAGTGGTGGTGGTTACCGGCGCAGGAAGAGGAATCGGCCGGGAAATTGCCTTGCTTATGGCCAAAGAGGGCGCGAAGGTAGTGGTGAATGATTTTGGAGGCCGGGAAGACGGCACTGGCGGTGCAAGCAAGGTTGCTGACGATGTGGTCAAAGAAATCAAAGATGCCGGAGGGATGGCTGCGGGCAATTACGATTCCGTGACTACTATGGAAACTGGGAAAAAAATCATCCAAACCGCTCTGGACAACTTTGGTAAACTGGACATCTTGGTGAATAACGCAGGCATTCTCCGCGACCGAATGATTTTCAATATGACCGAAGAGGAATGGGACGGAGTGATTGCTGTGCATTTGAAAGGAACTTTCGCCTGCACCCGCGCTGCCGTCCCCTTGATGCGTGAACAGCGCAGCGGTCGCATCATTAACTTTACTTCGACTTCCGGGTTGGTCGGAAACATCGGTCAGGCTAATTATGGGGCGGCCAAGATGGGCATCGTGGGGTTCACCAAGGTCGTAGCATTAGACATGGCCAGGTACAATGTTACGGCCAATTGCATTTCTCCTTTTGCCTGGACCCGTCTCATTGGCACGATTCCGACGGATACGGAAGCCCAAAAGCGCCGGGTAGAAAAATTGAAGAAGATGAGCCCAGCCGACATCGCCCCTCTGGTGGCTTACTTGGCCAGCGATGAAGCCCAGTACATCAGCGGCCAGATTTTCGGCGTCCGGGGTAAAGAGATTTTTATTTTCTCGCAGCCTCGGCCCGTACGCTCCATTCACTACTCTGAAGGTTGGACCCCTTCTCGGATTGCGGAAATGTTTAAAGGGACCCTGGGAATGAACCTGGTACCCCTGGAAACTTCCGGGCAGGTTTTTAGTTACGATCCCCTGGTGTAAAGCATTGGGGGGAAAATAAATTGCGGATTTCGGAATGCGGAATTAAAATCCGAAGTACGCAATCGCCTATTCCATGGATTCGTTTTTTACCTAAGGAGAAACCTTATGACAACCATCATGCCCGGAGGAACGGCGATCCGCAAGGCTATCCAGTGGATTTCCCAGAAGCGCGAGGAAGGGGGAAAAGCATCCCTGATGAGCCTGATTGATCAGGCCTGCATCCGTTTTAACCTCGCACCCAAAGACTGTGATTTTCTTCACCGGTTTTTCAGCGAGCAGGAAACAAAAAAAATGAAGGCCGATTGATTATTAAAAATCTTTTATCCTTCCCTCTTTCTCTTTTACCTGGAAAAGGATCAGGCCGCCCCCGATGAAGAAAACGACCAGGGCCACGATACTCAGTCGGCTGGATCCCGTCATTTGTCCGACGAATCCAAAAACGGAAGGCCCTATGATCCCGGCAAATTTGGAGCTCACATCGTAGAAAGAGAAGAATTCGGCGCTGCGGCTTTTCGGGATCAACGTACCAAAAAGAGAACGGCTCAAAGCCTGTGTTCCTCCCTGAACGAACCCCACCAGGATGGCCAAAATCCAAAAGTGCAGGGCGTTCTGGATGAAATACCCGCCGATGGAAATGCCGGTATAAATCCCCAGCCCTAAAAAGATAGCTCTCTTCGTGCCGATTTTTCCGGCCAGGTTTCCGAAAAGAAGGGAAAACGGGATGCCGACAAACTGGACGGCCAGAATTGCTCCTATGAGATGTTCCTGGGCAATGTTGATTTCCGCACCGAAAATTACCGCCATACTGATGATTGTGCCGATGCCGTCGTTGTACAACCAGAAGGCCACCAAGAACTTGAAAGCTTCCCGATATTGCCGTATCCCCAATAACTGCTGGCAGTTGTCTTAGACAGGTTGGCTCCAGCCACCGAACTATAGAAAAAAGGAAGGACCGCAGCCATGATGGTGGTGGCAAAAGCCGAGTTCGCCCAGTCGTACATGCACCAGCTAAAGATGATTCTCCTTCGTTCTTTTTCCATCGGCCCTTTTATTTACCCCAATCCGGATGATCTGCGCTTATCTGCGTCCTGAAATTTGGGGAATCTTTTCCCGTTATCGGCTTTTCCATTTGACTCATGTTGCTGTTAAGCACAGCTTATATCGTGGCTCGGGGGCCAGGGGGCTGAGCGCCGGCAGCATCGGCCGGGAGAAAACCTTGCAAGAAAGGATTGGCTGGGTTTCCGCATATTGAGGCGGGGGGCACTTTCCCGCCTAATCCATGGAAAGTCGAGCGCCTCAT
>JAURYC010000291.1 GCA_030654105.1 Deltaproteobacteria bacterium | reverse complement strand
GTTAGATGTTTACTATCTAACAGGGTAAACACAGATTATCAGGATAAACTAAAAAGAAAATAATTATCTGCGGTTATCTGCGTAAATCTGCGTCCTATTAAATTTAAGGGGGTTATCCATTGGAAGCAACCATTAAGAAACATTTAGAAGGTGTTCGGGTTATCGATTTAAGCGCCTGGCTGGCGGGTCCGTTTCTCAGTATGCAGTTGGCTGCATTGGGGGCTGAGGTCATTAAAATTGAGCGGCCCGGGATCGGTGAACCTACCCGGATAAGCGTTCCCTTTGCCGGACCCAGCGGAGTGCGGTTTGAAGGAAAGACTCAGGAAGACATCTCGCTTATCAATTTAAAGCGCAACCGGGGCAAGAAAAGCATCACCCTGGATATGAAAAGTAAGCGGGGGATGGAGATCTTTCGCATGTTGGTTGCCAGGGGAGATGTGGTCCTTGAAAATTTCGCCCCCGGGACCATGGAGAGTTTCGGATTAGATTATCCTGCGTTAAAGGCGATCAACCCGAAAATCATTTTCTGTTCCATCTCCGGCTATGGACAAAGTGGCCCTTACAGGGATCGAACAGCTTTTGATCTTACCATTCAGGCGACGAGTGGGATTATGGCAGTTACGGGGTTTCCAGATGGGCCTCCCCTCCGCTGCGGACCATGGATTGGCGATCTGATCCCGGCGTTGTATGGGCTAAGTGGGATTTTGGCCGCGCTGGCCTCGCGGGAAAAAACGGGCCAAGGGGAAAGGATTGACATATCCATGCAAGATTGTTGCTTCTCCATGATCATGGATGAGGCTTTAGATCTTCTGGTCTCCAGGGGGATTCCCACGAGGCAAGGAAACAGGAATCCCAGAGCGGTCCCATGGAATATATTCCCGACGAAAGATGGAAATATCGCCATCTGCGTGTACACGAATGACCAATGGAAGGTATTTCTGGGGGCGATAGGGAGAGAAGATTGTTTAAAGGATTCTCGATTCAAGAACGTTGAAGATCGACTGAAAAACGCGAATGAAGTGGAAGCCGTTGTAACGGAATGGTCCAAAAATTTAAGCACGGAAGAGGCCTTAAAGGTCTTAAGGGAGAAAAAAGTTCCTTGTGACCCAGTCCTGGAAATTAAAGAGGTGCTGGAGGATCCGCAGTTAAAATCTCGGGGAATGATTCAAGAGCTGAAGCATCCATTAAGTGGCCCAACCGGATTGAAGGCCGCCGGATTCCCCATCCGCTTTTCTGAGCTTCCGGCAGAATATTCGGGGCCAGCCCCTTTCCTTGGGCAGCATAACGAGGAAATTTACAGAGGATTATTGGGCTTCTCCAAGGAGGAAATGGAGCAATTGGAGAAAGAAGGAATTATTTGACAAGAGGACGCGGGATTCAGTACTTGACGCGTCTGTAAAGTCAAATACGGACTTTCACACCCCCAATTTTTTTCTTTTATTCGACTGGCGGCCTTTTATCCTGCCAGGGCGCGATGGCTTCGAAAGCAGCCGCAGCTCTGAGAACGGTTGCCTCACCCAGCCTCCGGCCGACGATCTGAAGACCCACCGGCAATCCTTCGGCAGTCCACCCGCAAGGAACGGAGATGGCCGGAAGTCCGGTCACGGTGATCGCATAGGTTAAATATAACCATTCTTGATAATTATTTATCGGCTTGCCGTTGATCTCCTGGGGGTAGGGCATTTCTACGGGAAAAGGAGGAACGGCCACGGTAGGAGTGAGCAGGAGGTCATACCGCTCGAAGAACTGGCGGACCCGGTGGTAGAGCGCTGTCCTCTCCTTCTCTGCCATGCCGACTTGCTGGGCAGTGAGGGGAAAGCCTTTCTCAATATTCCAGACCAGGTTGGGATTCATATGGTCACGCCATTTTTCCAGCTTCTCAGCGTGCAGAGTAACCATCCGCAAGGCGCGGGTAACATGGATAATCTCCCGGACCCGGCTAAAGTCCGGTTCAGCCTGCTCGACGGTACATCCCAACTCGGTAAAGCGCTTAGCCGCGGCACCAGCTACGGCCTCGATTTCCCGATCCACGGGCGAGACTTTCAGGTCCGCGCTCCAGGCCACCTTGAAACCCCGGATATTCGGATGCTCGACGGCAGCAAGAAATTCCCGCCCGTCCCCAGGCAGGGAGATCGGAGAGCGGTCGTCCGCCCCGGCAATCACGGAGAGCATCAGGGCCGTATCTCCAACCGTTCTGGCCATGGGCCCCTCCACGGCCAGGGTATCCCATCCCATAAAGCTTGGATAGATGGGGACCCGCCCGGCAGAAGTCCGAAATCCCACCACGCCGCAAAAAGATGCAGGAATCCGCAACGAACCCCCCAGATCACTTCCCGTGGCCAACGGGCCGAGGCCGCAAGCCAGGGCCACCGCTGCTCCTCCACTGGACCCTCCGCAAGTATGGCTGAGTTTCCAGGGGTTGCGAGTGGCGCCAAAAACAGCGTTATACGTGTTTGCTCCCGCTCCGAACTCGGGGGTGTTGGTTTTTCCGATCACGATAGCCCCGGCCGCCTTCAGACGCTGGACGATCAGGGCGTCCTCAGTAGGGACATGGTGCTCAAAGATCTTCGAACCAAAGGTGGTCCGGATCCCGGCCGTAAGGGTAAGGTCCTTGATGGAAACGGGGATGCCGTGTAAAGGACCGAGCTTTCCCCCTTGCCTTATTTCCGCTTCGGCTTTTTTGGCCGCCTCCAAGGCCATTTCCGGGACCACCGTGCAGTAGGCGTTGACCTTGGGGTTGATCTTCTCCACCCGGGCCAGAAGGGCCTCTACGATTTCCCGGGGAGACAAGGTTTTTTTCTTAATCGCTGCGATCATTTCCGTGGCCGGCATAAAACCCATATCCGTCTTATTCAATTTTCTTTTCTCCTATGATTAAAGGGTTTCCAGTTCCTTGAGAATGGCTTCGAGTTTGTCCGTACCGAGCTTGAATTTTTTGGCTACTCTTTCCAGTTTTTCGGAGGAAATTCTGTTTGGACCCTTTTCCCCGGCCGCTTTCTGGACGGGCTCCCATCCTTCCTCGCGAATGTTGAGCGAAACCAGGTCCCAACGGCTGTAATGTCCCATGCAGTCAAAGACATTCTTGGCGATGATGCGGTCATCCATATCCAGCTCAGCATAAACGACGGTCTCCTTATTAAAAACGGGTTCAGCCAGGTAAGTTCCAAAGGGCCCGGCGATACAACTTCCTCCCATGGCCCAGTTGAAATTGGTGGTCTGCTTGAAGGGAAAAGTGTCGGGGACCTCGCTGGCCGGGAGGTAGAGGCCAGAGCTGACCACGAAAGTCTGCGTTTCAAAGGCGTATTCCCGAACGCAGCAATCCTGGTCGCAGGTATGCAAAGGACCAATCTTCCCGCTCATGTCCCTGACTTTTGTTTGGGGATTGAAGGTCCAATACCCGGGCCAGCAACAGGCGTGGATCTCTTCTCCTTTTATGGCCATGGCTGCTCTCATCAGGATCATATGGTTCTCATAGCAGATCAGCCCCCCAATGCGGCCGATATCGGTATTAAATACTTGGATATCTCGGGCGTCTCCCATCCCCCAAAAAAACCTCTCCTGGTGGGTGGGCATGGTTTTGCGGTGCCGGCCCAAAATTTCTCCGTTTCTGCCGATAAAGAGTTGGGTGTTGAACAAGGTCTGGCTGCCGATGCGATCATCCTGTTCGTTGATTCCAACCACACAATAGGCATTGGCGCGTTTTGCTGCCTGGCACAGCTGGTCGGTTTCCGGGCTGGGGATCTTTATGGAATTTTCAAAGAAGGCAATGACCGTATCCCTCCAGTCTTTGGCCTTCTCGGGGTTCGTGTATCCAAAATTTCCCCTCCAATAAGGATAGGCTGGAATGCCCGTCTCGGGGGTAACGACTAAGTCAGCCTTCTCCTTGCCCGCTTCCTCGATGTACCAGCAATATTTTTCCACACTCCGCTTTTTATCCATAAATACCGGCGTCGCCTGCACGGATGCCGCTTTCACCATTTTTCCCATGGATCTCTCCTCTCTTTGGCAAAAAGTTGAAGTTTTTTCTTTTGATAAAAAAAGATTATAGGAAGCGGACTTTGCCCAATTAACCTTGCCAATCCTTTCCTCAGCCGAACAAGAACTAAAAATAATTTTTGCTCGCTTTGGGATTCATAAGGGAGCGTTTATCCCTAAAAATATTCTATAGGCATTCCTCAGGATCGTCAAATGATTTGGTTCCAGTCCAATTTACTTGAACGAATTACCCTCCGGGTGCTAACATATAAATTTGTTGTATAGGAATTTCCTTTTTTATCCTTCCCCCTCACCCCACCCTCTCCCCCGATTGCGGGGGAGAGGGAAAGGGTGGGGGGGTTAATTTGAGATTTTGTCTTTTATCGATTTTTTGCTTTCGATCAAACAGAGGGATGATAAAGGAGGGTAAAAGAAAGTGGGAAGATGGAAA
>JAURYC010000290.1 GCA_030654105.1 Deltaproteobacteria bacterium | reverse complement strand
GGATATTCTTCAGGCTTTCATCCAGTTGATGGGCATTCTGAAATCCAGCTCACGACTTGACCTGATTTTAGGAGAAAATCCTCGCGCCTTCGAGGAGGTTTCCAGTATCTTCCAGGAACACCGAGCAGAAATCATCAGCGTAGGCATGTCCAATCACAAAGATCGGAAAAAACGCATTTATTATTTTCGTCTGGAAAAATGCCCATTGCAGCCAATTATCGACTCCTTAAAAAACAAGGGTTACCAAGTGCTGTCGGTGACGGAATAATGAATCGGAGGGAAACAGATGATTGATGAGACCACAACCCCCCAGGAAGCCATCCGTATAGCCATCGAGCGGGGAAAAGGTTCCAACGAGTTTTACAACCAGGCGGCGAAAATCTCTAAATACCGGGGAACCAGGCAGATGTTCGAATTCCTGGCTAAAGAGGAACTCAAACACCGGCGCATTCTCGAAGAAGAGTTGAACAAGGATTATTTAAAAGAAATATAAAAGAAAAGGGGCATAGGATTCAAGAGTCCAAGGGTTCCAGTGCATGTGTTTTCACTTGACCCCTTGACTCCTCGATCCCTTGAACCGATGGACCCTCTTAAATGGGTTTGAAATATTTAATATCCAGCATGTTCCCCGCCCGCTCTTCCTTGAACACAGCCTCTACGCGCATGCCGATGCTCAACCGCTCATAATCGGTTTCACTGATCAGGTGAGCCAGCCCTGTGTCAGCACCGTCCAGCTTGATAATTCCATAGATCAAAGGTGGGGGGACGGGCTGGACAGGAGTTGGGTAATGGACAACGGTATAGGTTTGTAACGTTCCTCTATTGCTCACCTCCACCCACTCTTTGAGGAGGGAAAAGCACCGGCCACAGGTGGAGCGAGGGGGGACAAAGACCACATTGCATTGCGGACATTTAATGCCCAGGATTTTTTTGCGGTCACGAATCTCGATAAAAAATTTACTCGTGATTGCGCCCATGGAATAGCGGTAGGGAACTTTCAAATCCTGGTGGTCCACGATAGGTTCCAATCCTTCCAACCACCTCTCCATTTTTGCCCCCGATCAGATTTCAGATTGTAGATTGCAGATTGTCATTTTTTTACATTCCGCATTCCGCAATCCGAATTCCGCAATTTAATTATTCTTCTATTGCTTTAAAATACAGAATATCCGCCAGATTCCCTTTTCGCTCCTCCCGAAACACGGCTTTCATCCGCATGCCGATCCTGAGTTTATTTAAGTCCGCAGCGGTTACAAAATGTTGCAGCCGGGTAGTAGCACCCTTCAATTCGATGAATCCGTACCCATAAGGGATCGGGCGTTCCACCCCGGTCATTGGGTCCAGGAACGGGAATTGGACAATGGTGTACCCCCAAAGAGTTCCTTCATCACCCATGTCGACCCACTCCGTGTTTCTTACGAAACAATACCCGCAAGCCGGACGGGGAGGTACAAAGACTTTCTGACACTTCGGGCAACGAATGCCCATGATTCGCTTATGATCCTTGAGTTGTTTTAAAAAATAGCTGGCATAACGCCCGGCTGAATAATCATAAGGGAATTTCGCATCGAACTCAGCTAATAAGAGAGAGCCGCCTTTTTCACTCATCTCCATTACCTCCTAACCCGGTGTTGCCGGAGCCCCTTCATCCTCCCCTCTCTTCCCGGGGGTAGAGGGATGGGGTAAGGGACAAAATTAAATCAATAACTAAGGGGTCCTGGAAAGGATCATTACATCCGACCACCAGCTTCCACCGAATCCCGTAGCCAAGGATCGATTTACGTTGGGCACTTGCCGTTTCCCCCCTTTACCCATTACCTGGATGGCCGCCTCAGCCACACGGATCATGGCCGTGGCCCCTATACAATTGGTGGACAAAACCCCGCCGGAGGGATTCACTGGCAGCTCCCCATCCATATAAGTTGCCCCGGAATCGATCAACTTCCCTCCTTCGCCAGGACCGCAAAAACCCGCGGCTTCGTACCAGGAGAGCTCCGCAAAGGTACACGGCTCATACAGCTCGGCGACATCCAAGTCGCGTAAAGGCTCTTTGATTCCGGCAATCTTGTAGGCTTCTTCGGTCGCGGATCGCAAAGTTCTCAGATTGGCCACCATCTCCAAATCACCCCCGAAAGGTTGATCGTGACGGGTGACTCCGGCAATAACCCACGCCGGATTCTGGCTAATTTTTTTCGCTTTCTCCTCCGCAGCAAAGATCATGGCACACGCCCCATCGGAAGTCGGGCACATGTCCAGCATCTTAATGGGATAAGCCAGCATTTTTGACTTTAAAACCTGTTCCACGGTAAGGTCCAGCTTCAAATGGGCGTGGGGATTATTTAAGGCGTTCTTGCGGTTCTTCACCGCCACTTTGGCAGCCTGCTCCTCGGTGATTCCGTATTTATGCATATAGGCCGTAGCCGAAGCGGCAAAAGAGCCGATAGCCCCTGACATCGTTGCCCGCTCCCAGAGCGGATCAGCCTGAAAGATCAAGCCAGCCGTGGTTTCTCCCTCGGATTGCTTTTCCCAGCCAATGGTCATGACCGTGTCAAAGAGCCCTGAAGCCACGTGATAATACCCGGCGAGGGCCAGGGAGCTTCCGGTGGTTCCACCGGTAGTAATCTTCATCCCGTGTTTGAGAAAAGAGCCGGCGCCGTCCACGGACCACATTTCCGTGAAGAAGATCCCCTCAAAATGCTCCATGTTGCCGATGACCACCCCGTCGATGTCTTCCATAGTCATGTGGGCGTCATCCAGACAACGCCGCACCGCCTCATTGATCATCTCCACAATGTTCACATCTGGACGTTTGGAACGATGGTCTGTTTGGCCCGTGGCCACGATAGCCACGTTTCTCTTCGATCTCCTGGCCATGGCCTCACACCCCCCTTTCCAGAATAATCACGCATTGGCCCTGCCCGCAAGGCCCGCAGTGACCCTGAGCTAAGCCTCTTTTGGCCCCTTCCACCTGGTGTTGCCCCGCTTGGCCCATAAGCTGCAAAGCCGCCTCAGCCACCCGCACCGCCCCGGCCACCGTTACCGGGTTTCCCGACAGAATTCCTCCTGAAGGATTCACGGGCAATTCGCCGTTCAGAGCCGTGATTCCCTTTTCGATCATTTCTCCAGCTTTGCCCCGCTGGCAAAATCCCATCCCTTCCAGCCAGAGAAGTTCCTGATAAGAGTAAAAATCTGAGAGTTCCACCAAGTCTATTTCCTGACGTGGATTGGTAACTCCAGCCATGTTGTAAGCCTTCTTGGCTGCAAGCTCCAGGGATGCCACTTCAGCCAGGTCGCGGTCCCCGAGGTAGAAAGAATCCAGCCGGCTGGCTATGCCGGTGATCCAAACCGGCTTGGGCGACCACTTCCTGGCTTTCTCTTCAATGGCTAATATCATGGCGCAGGCGCCATCCGTAATGGGATAGGCGTCCAAGGCCTTGATCGGATCGGCCAGCATCCCCGAGCTCATTACTTGGCCCACGGTTACATCCATGGCCCGGTGAGGATAAGGATTCTTTTTTCCGTTTTGCAAGTTCTTCACTGCGACCTGGGCACACTGTTCTTCGGTGATGCCATATTTATACATATAACGCTTGGCCTGCATGGCACAGGTGGCCAGCTCATCGAACCCCAAGATCCTCTGATAGAGCGGGTCGAACATCGCATTATTGATCAAGTGCGGTGACCCCTCGGACATCTTGCAGTGGGACACGAGCAGGCAGGAATCGTAACAACCCGAAAGGATACGCATGGCCGCATAAAAAACGGCAAAGCTGCCATCCATGGCTACTTTAGATTCCGCCCGGAGAACGGAGCCACAGGCCTCGCTCACCGTGCGGTTGGATATCGTTCTCCCATCCCAGAAGTCTTGGGAGTTGGTAACAATTTGGTCCATGTCCTCGATAGCCAACCCGGTTTCTTCCAATACTTTACTGCTGACTTCAAAAACTAACTCAGGATAACTGTCGAAGATTTTACGGGACTCGTATTTCGTCTGATAGACGCCCACGATCCCCACGCGATCCGCCATCTCCTCCCCCTATTCCTTATTTCTTCCTTTAATCTTCGCCAATTGTAAAGAAACAGGAAAAATGTTGCAAGAGAAAAAGAATAAAATTAAGTGCGAAAACGGGAGCGATTTATAGACCATTAATTAATGTCCATCCGGAAACTATTTAGAACTTAATCTGTCGGACAATGTCCAGATAAGTTGTTACTTTCTAAAAAATTAATAAAAAATTAATAATTGACAAATTTTGCTAATAGGTTACATTTCTTTCCGGAGGGTGTTTCGCCGAAACCATATAATCAACATAACGCCTAAATGGGTCGCGATTTATTTACTTTAAGGAGGTGATGCTCGGGAATTGCGAATCAATTTGATAAAGGAGAGGGAGGGAAGCAACGAGTCAAGAGAAGAGTCACCTAAACGATCTTCAACCCCCTCGGGATTCCGATAGCTGTTCATTCTCATCCCGGGTTTGGGTCGTTCGTCCCGATTTCAATCAAGGAAACCAGCGGTTCAATCCGGTCCATGTTATTCGGTGAAGAAAAACGAAAGGAGACCCCGATGAAAAACGGCTTTATCAAGATTTTACTGGTAGTGATTCTGGTCTGCGCCATGGCCACACCGGCGATGGCTGAGAAAGTTCTCCGCTGGGCCAGCCAGGGGGATGCTCTGACCTACGATCCCCATTCCGCCAACGAGTCCCCCACCATCCTGGCCATGCAGCAGGTCTATGAGACGCTGGCCATTCGAAACCCGAAATATGAGATCGTTCCCTGCCTGGCCACGAGCTGGAAGACGCTCGATCCCAAGACGTGGGAGTTCAACCTGCGCAAGGGGGTCACCTTCCACGACGGCACTCCGTTTACCGCCGAGGATGTGGCCTTCACCATCAACCGGGCCAAAGGCCCCACCTCGGAATTCCGCAATTACCTGACCACAGTCACCGGCACCAAGGTGGTCGATGATCACACCATCCACATCCTGACCTCCGGGCCCGACCCGGTCCTGATCAACAATCTGTCTTACGTTTTCATCATGTCGAAAAAATGGTGCGAGAAACACGGGGCGACGGAAGCGCAGAATTTCAAGGCCAAGGAAGAGAAATACACGGTTCGCCACGAGAACGGAACCGGCCCGTACGTCCTCCAGATCCGCGAGCCGGACATCAAGACCATTCTGGTGAAGAACCCCAAGTGGTGGAATGCCAAGACGTACCCCTATGAAATCGACAAGATCATCTATACGCCCATTGCCAACCCGGCCACGCGGGTCGCCGCCCTGCTGTCCGGCGAGGTCGACTTCCTCCTCGATCCGCCTTTCCAAGATCTGGATCGATTGAAGAAGAACCCGAACATCAAAGTGGACCAGGTTGCCCAAAACCGCAGCATCTTCTTCGGGCTCGAACAGGCCAGCAACGAACTGCGTTCCTCCAACATCAAGGGCAAGAACCCGTTCAAGGACAAGCGGGTGCGCCAGGCCATGCATCTGGCCATCGACATCAACGCCATCCACAAGGTGATCATGCGCGGGTTGTCGCAGCCGGCGAACGTCATCACCGCGCCCATGGTGCATGGTTACCCCAAAGAATTGGACAAGCGTCCGCCCCATGACCTGCAGAAGGCGAAGACGCTCCTGGCCGAAGCCGGGTATCCCAACGGTTTTGAGGTAAAACTGGATTGCCCCAACAACCGGTACAACAACGACGAGAAGATCTGCCAGGCGGTGGTGGGGATGCTGGGCAAGGCGGGCCTCAAGGTGAACCTGGATGCCCAGTCCAA
>JAURYC010000289.1 GCA_030654105.1 Deltaproteobacteria bacterium | reverse complement strand
AAAATTAGATCCAATGCCAGCAAGATAAATTGCTTGTCCCCCTCCAAGGGGACTTCGCAAAAGCATGCTTCGCCTAAAGGCGAGGGATTTCAACCATCCCCGAAAGGGACATTAAAAAAGCGATTGGGTCGGAGATTCCCGTAGAGTGGAGGGTCTTTGGAGATGGCTAAAAGAGAGATGGGTCGAAGGGATTTTTTAAGGTCGTCGTTGGCCAGTATGGGGGGGTTCCTTTATCTGAGTTCCACCGAGAAACAACCGCAAGAAAAGGGGGAGGAGGAAAAGGGAACCGAGAAAAAGATGGCCTACCGGGTCCTGGGAAAAACAGGGATCAGGCTGCCGGTTATTACTATGGGTGTGATGAATACGGACAATCCCAACCTGGTCCGGGCTGCCTTGAATGCCAGCATGTTTCACCTGGATACCGCTCAAACCTATCAAAGAGGCACGAATGAGGCCATGATCGGGGAGGTGCTCAAGGGTCGTCCTCGGGATTCTTTTGCGATTTCCACCAAAGCGCGCCTGCCCAATGATCAAAATACCGGACTTTATCCGGCCGAAGCGACGGAAGAAGCTTTTACCAAGAAAATTGATACGAGCCTTAAGAGTTTGGGGCTGGATTATGTAGATGTTTATCACCATCACAACGTATGGAGACGAGAATCCGCTCTGTATGAACCGATTATGAAAGCCCTGGAAAAGGCGAAAAAAGCGGGGAAGGTTCGTTTTGTGGGGATCACTACCCACCGGAATGAACCGGAAGTAATCCAGGCGGCCGTTGACTCCAAATTTTATGACGTTGTTCTGCCAGCCTACAATTTCCGGCAGAAACATGCCGCCGAAGTGAAGAAGGCCATCGCCAGAGCAGCGGAAGCCGGTTTGGGGGTCGTGGCCATGAAAACCATCGGAGGAAATGTTCGTGGGAGCTATACGTCAGAAACAATAGACGCCCCGGCTGCCTTGAAATGGGCTTTGCAGGATCCCAACGTGCATACCATCATCGCCGGGTTCACCACCTTTGACCAAATGAATCTGGACCTGGCGGTGATGAAAGATATCGCTCTCACTCAATCGGAAAAAAACCACCTTCGCCGGGCCACACTCTTTTCGGGTCTCTACTGTCAGGGCTGCGGGCAATGTTTGGGCCAATGCGCCAAGCAGCTCCCAATTCCCGACCTGATGCGAGCCTACATGTATGTTTACGGATACCGGAATCTGGTTGCAGCCCAAGATCTCTTGTTCTCATTGAATCTTCCTTCCGACCTCTGTGGAGACTGCTCCTCATGTCCGGTAAAATGTTTAAATCGATGGAACGTTTCTGCCCGGATCCAGGATGTCGTCCGCCTGCGGGAAGTTCCCCCTGGTTTCGTTGCCTGATAAGCTATGGAGGAGGAAGAAAAGATGAAAAACTTTGGGTTCGTAAAGATGTCCATCATCCTCCTTTCTTTTTATCTCATGCTGGGGGTGAGAACACCCTGGGGGGATGCGTTGGCGGAAGGGAAAACTTTTGTTTTTCCGGAAGCGAGCGGGTGGAAACAAGCAGAAAAACCCCAGGTTTTTTCTCCCGAAACTATCTACGAATACATCAACGGAGCCGCCGATCTCTATTTAAAGTACGATTTTCAAGACCTGCAGGTGGCCGAATACCGGAATGAGAAGAAGGCCTCGGTGACCGTTGAAATCTATCGCCACCGGACTCCGAATCATGCTTTCGGAATCTACAGCCAGGAGCGTCTGGCGAATGCCAACTTCCTGAATATCGGGGCGCAGGGATACAGCGAGAGTATGGTCCTGAATTTTGTCAAAGGCCCCTACTATGTAAAAATTAACAGCTACAACACTGGCGCGGATGATCAGGAGATCCTGCTTACCTTCGCCCGGAAGGTTGCCCAAAATTTAGAAGGGCAAGCATCGCTTCCCGCGATTTTATCTTCCTTCCCTGCCGAGGGGAAAAATAAAAATTCGGAAAAATTCATAGCCAAAGACTTCCTGGGTTACTCCTTTTTTCATTCGGGGTTTACCGCTGACTACGAGCTTTTAGGGAAGAAATTTAAGATCTTCGTCATCGAGGGCAAAAATCAGAATGACTGCCGGGACATGATGGAGAAATACCTGAAGCAGACTGAAAATTTGGAGAAGAAATCTGGTGAAGGCGCCTATCGTTTGCAGGACCCCTATCATGGGAAGGTAGACCTTCACTGGAAAGGAAAATACATCTGGGGGACCATGAATCTGGGTGACCCCGATTTCCGGTCCAAATACCTACAACACTTTGAAAGTTTTTCCAAGAAATAAGAAGACATTTTCACGCTGGATCAGTGAATGATTCTATATTTTTTTCCACGGCGCCGGATGAGCCACCAGCCGGGCCCCCTGGTGGGCTTGCTCGGCGTTGACCGCAAACAGGCCGAGGATGCCCGGCGCGTTCTTCATCTTTGGAGGCTGCCATGCGGTCCGGCGCTTTTTCCATTCGGCACCGGACACTTCCGCATTCAAGGACCGGTCGGGAAGGTTGATGGAGATTATATCCCCATTTTTTACCAAAGCCAATGGGCCGCCTATGGCGGCTTCTGGCGAGACTTGACATACACCCAACCCCCGGGCGAACCCGGAGAATCGCCCATCGGTTACCACGGCCAGCTTGCCTTCAAGGCCCATCCCTACCACCGTGGCTAAAAGAGCATAAATATCTGGCATACCTGGAGCTCCCCGTGGACCGGCGTAGCGAACCACCATCACTTCTCCCCCCTTGACCTTTCCCTTTTTCAAAGCGGCCACAGCTTCTTCCTGAGAATTAAAGCACCGCGCCGGCCCGCGATGAGATGGAATGGTGTTATTAAGCATGCGCGCTAAAGAGCTGATAGGAGCCAGATTCCCTTTGAGCACGGCAATCCCACCGTGAGCAAGCAAGGGATCATCCAGAGCACGGACTGTCCGCCTGCCCCGCTTCAGGCTCTCCCTTCCCAATTTGACCCAGTCGGCTACTGAGCGTCCGTCTGCGCCTTTGGCTTTCAAATTTAAAAATGGCTGCAACTCAGCCATGATCGCCGGGACTCCGCCGTCCTCATGAAGGTCGGGAAGGAAATACTTCCCCACCGGCCGGATATCGGAGATACAAGGGGTAGTGCGGCTGAAGCGGTCTACCTTCTCTATATTCATTTCCCCCTCCAGGCCGAGTTCCCGGGCCAGAGCCAGAATGTGCAAGATTCCGTTGGTCGATCCTCCGAGAGCCATGCAGACCCGGAGCATGTTCTCCAAATTTTTGGCGCCGAGGATGGAACGCGCTGTTTCCCCGCGCCTAACCATTCTGACAATGGCTTCTCCTGAAGTTTTCCCCAGACGTAATCTTTCGGCAGATACTGCCCGGGCCGTGGCGGCCAATGGAAGAGTCAAGCCAACGGCTTCAGCCAGGCACTGCATGGTATTGGCCGTCCCCATGATGGGACAGGCGCCTGGTGAAGGACAGACCGCATCCTCCAAAAGTTCAATTTTTTTCAGGTCTGCCTTCCCCATAGGAAGGGCGCCGAAAATAACCTCATCCAGGTCGGAGAGGGAAACCTGCTCGCCTTCACAAGAACCGACCTCCATACATCCACCTGGCAGGATAAGGCAAGGGAGGTCCAAGCGGGCAGCAGCCAGCAGCGCTCCGGGTACGACTTTATCACAGGAAACCAGGATGACCATTCCGTCAAAGATCTGCTGCTCGATGATGGCTTCGATGTCAAAGGCCAGGAGGTCCCGCGTTGGCAGGTCGTAGCGCATCATCGGCTCTCCCAGGCTGGCTGTCGGGCACTGAGAGATGGCCGCAAATTCCAGGGGAGTTCCCCCGGCCTTCCAGATGCCATCGCGTACCGTGCGGGTTAAATGATCCAGATTGTAATGGCCGGGACAAACTTCCCCCCAGGTATTCACGATAGCGATCAAAGGGCGGCTCAAATCATCCGTCGTGTACCCCATAGCTTTGTACACAGCCCGGCGATGTGCTCCGGAAGGACCATGGTAATACTTTTTTGTTTTCCATTCTTTTTTGTGGATCATCTCTTATCCTTTCAGGTTGATGATTTACCAGACATTATCGCATGGAAGGAGGAGTTAATTCAATTTAAAATTCCCCTCGCATTCTTCGGCCCACCTGGCTTTTGAAGCAGACTTGTGTTATAAAAAAAGTACAGTAAAATCAGAAAGGATTTTCAAGTCGATGCCTGACCTGAAAATAAAAATCAAAGACGTTGTCCTGAAAAATCCGCTTATCATCGCCTCCGGGACGCCTACGTACGGATCGTCCATGGTAAAAAAGTGTATCCGCAGTGAGGCGGCGGCCTTTGTCACCAAAACTCTTTGTTATACCGAATGGCTCCAGAAACAACCCCGGCCTCGCTGGCATATAGAGCACCCCGAAGCCATCGATAATAGCGGTTATTTTTCCCTTTACTCCACGGAACGCCTCAATCCCACACCACCCGAAGAATATGCCAAGAAAATGAAGGGGTATGCGCAGGAAGCCCACGATTTCGACGTGCGGGTGATCGCCTCCATCGCCGGGACGGACCCGGAGACCTGGGCGAGGCTCACCGACCTGGTCACGGAGAACGGGGCTGATCTAATCGAGCTAAACCTGCAATGTCCCCACGTGGAGAAAGGACAGCCAACCGGAATGGTCGCTGGACGCGATCCTGAACTCTGTTACTCCATTTTAGAACTGGTACGGAAACGAACCCCTCTTCCGGTAATCGGTAAGATCGTGGGGGAAGGGGTGGATCCGATCCAGGTTGCCCGCCGCATGATTGCCGGCGGGGCCGATGCTGTGGTCATCACTGGCAGATTCCAAGGTCTTTATCTGGACATTGCCACCGAAAAGCCTCTCCATTGGGGTGGTATGGGTGGGTACGGTGGATTTTGGCAGGCTCCCATCATTCGCAAGTGGCTCGTCCGCGCTTCCGAGGCCAACTTGGGAGTGCCGGTGATCGGTGGGGCAGGCATCGGCACGTACGAAGATGTTATTTCCTACATTCTCTGCGGGGCTACCGCGGTCCAGACCTGCGCGGCCATCATCGTTTACGGGCACAAGATCATCAAACGCTGGCTCCGGCAAATCTCCGGCTGGATGGATGCCAAAGGATATCGTTCCCTTGCCGATTTCTCCGGCCGCTCCGTAGGTAAGATCATCGCTCCGAGCCAGATTCCCGGGGATGTGCCCTACGTTTCCCGCATTGACCCGGATGCCTGCCAGAAGTGTCTCAGGTGCCTGGAAGCCTGCCCGTATGAGGCCATTGCCGTCGTCGAGAAAAAACTGGTGGTTGACCCGGAAAAATGCGACGGTTGCCGCCTCTGCGTGGCCCTTTGTCCGCAAGGCGCCGCCGAGTTTTATCAAAAATAATCGGGGACGCAGATTGCCGCAGATCAACGCCGATAAAACATGAAATAACCGTAAGGCGCAAGGAGTTAGGCGCGAAATGGTGAAAAAGAAAATGCTTACTTCAGTTGCTATCGTCAAGGGAAAGAATGGAAAAGACCTGAACGAAGTCCGGAGGATGATGGGAGAGCTCTTTACCCTCATCGGACCGGCTTCGCAAATCATTCCCCCCAATAGCCGGGTGCTGATCAAGCCCAATCTCACCGCCGAAGAGAATCTCTGGGAAAAAGGAATTCTCACCGGACCGGTTTTTATGCAGGCTTTGGTGGAGGAGGTGCAAAAAGCCAATCCGGCGGAAGTGATCATTGCCGAGGCCATTGCCATCGGCTTAAACACGAAAAAGGCTTTTGCCGCCAACGGCTACGAAGAAGTGGCCAGAGTGACAGGAGCCCGGCTCATGGACCTATACGACGGAGAATTCGAAGAGATCAAAACTCCGGAAGGGGGAATTCTTAAAAGCGTTCATGTTTCTAAAGAAGTTTTACGGGCTGATTTCTTCATCAACGCCCCCGTTCTTAAAACCCATTTCGCCAGCACTATTACGGCCGCCATGAAAAATCTGAAGGGAACTACTACCTATGATGAAAAAAAAAGATTCCATTATTTAGGCCTCAACAAGGCGGTGGCCGAGCTCAACGCCGTTTTGAAGCCTCATCTCATTGTAGTGGACGCGCTGATCGCCTTGGAAGGGGATGGTCCCATCGCTGGTACACCGGTAGGTTTAAACCTATTGCTGGCTGGCACAGATGCGGTGGCTGTAGATACCATAGCTGCGCGGATCATGGACATCGAGCCGACGGAAGTCCTCGCTCTCTGCCTGGCTCAGGGCATGGGCTATGGTATCTGGGATGAAAAGGAAATTCAAATCCTCGGCAGATCCATCAAAGAAGTTCGTCGCCCCTTTGTCCGCGCCTGCGCCCCGCTCCATCTGGACGTGGAGAAAATCCGCTTCCTCGACGGCCAGGCCTGCAACGCCTGCCGCAACGGGTTACGCGTGGCCATGGATCGCATGCGGGCTGTAGGTATTTCCCTGGATAAATTACCCAGGCTGGAAATCAGCATGGGGTCCCAAGCCAAGCTTGCGGAATCTTCGGATTGGATCCAGCTTCCCATCGGCAATTGCCAGAAACAATACAAGCATCTTCCCAACTACGTTCCAGGCTGCCCTCCCCCGGCTTTTCTCATGGCCGATCAGGTGCGTGAAATTATGGGAGGGCAACGAAAGTTCGGGCCGAAGAAAGACTACATCATGGAATAACCGAATGCGGAGTGTGGGATGCGTAATGCGGAATATTTTTTATTCATAAAACCTCTTTTTTATCCAATTCTGAATTCGCCATTCTGAATTCCGCATTCAGAAAAAGGCCGGAGGCATTTTTTATGAATGAATATCCCATGGCTTTCGTTACCGCCCCAGGGCGGGTGGAATTTAAAAACAGAATCCTCCCTTCCCTCAAGGATGACGACGTCTTAATCAAGGTCAAAGCCTGCAGTATCTGCGGTGGTGATCTTCACCTCTATAAAGGGAAGCATCCCTTCGCTCAACTTCCCATGGCCATCGGCCACGAAATTTCCGGAGCAGTAATCAAAAGGGGTCGGGACGTAAGGAAAGTTTCCCCGGGAGACCGGGTGGCGATTGAACCCGTGATCACCTGCGGCCAATGCTATTTTTGTTTGCGGGGAGAATATCATCTCTGCCAGAATATCGCCTATCAATACAGCATCGGTCAGGGAGGATTCACCCCGTACTTTGTTGTATCGGAGAACCGAGTTCACCGTCTCCCGGATTTTATCTCCTATGAGGAGGGTTCTCTCCTGGAACCTCTGGCCGTAGCCGTGCACGCTGTTCGCAAGGCCGAGGTGGAGCGGGGGCAGAGCGCAGCCATCTTCGGTGCCGGGGGCATCGGCCTTTTCTTACTCCAGGCTCTGAAAGCCGCCGATTGTAGTGAAGTCTTTATTGTTGATGTCCTCAGACACCGCCTGGATACGGCCCTTACCCTGGGGGCTAATCTTGCTATCAACGTTTCGGAAGAAAACCCGGTAGAAACGATATTCCGGGAAACCAAAGGGCTGGGTGTGGACCGATCCTTCGAAGCCGTGGGCCTGGAAAAAACCTTACGGCAAAGCGCTGAATCTTTGAAGAAAGGGGGAATTTGTGTCCTGCTGGGCCTCTTTGAAAACCCCCTTGAGGTCAACTTTCCCGTGAATCTCTTTGCCCAACGTGAAATTCAGATTCGAGGAAGCCGAGGTTACTGCGGGGATTTTCAGGTGGCCCTGGAGTTGTTAGAAAAAAAGAAGGTGCGGTTAAAACCTATCATCTCCCATCAGCTTCCTTTGGGCAGTTTAGAACAGGCCTTCGAAATCCTTTTGGATCCCAACAGCCAGGCCAACAAGGTCGTTATCCAGCTTTAAACTCCTGGTGGCCGATCCTACCTTAACTCTCCGGCTGAATCCTGATCCAGGTAAACTTTAACCTGCCGGTGCAGCCTCAGGGCGGATGAGGGACAGGCGGAAGAAACGGGCCCCTCCCACATTTTTTTCACCGCCGCCGCTTTTGGGGGTCCGGGAACGATGGTATATATTTCTTTGGCCGAGAGGATCGCCGGAATCGTCAGGGTGAGCGCCCTTCGCGGAACTGCTTTCAGGGAGGAATACCTCGCCTGCGGGTTGGGGTGGTCTTTATAATCCCGGTACTGCTGTCTGACGGAGCGGGAATCGAGGGTGATCCGTCTTACCATCAGCGGATCCTCTAAATCCGAACCGGGTTCGTTGAAAGCGATGTGGCCGTTCTCGCCGATGCCGATACAGGCGATATCCAACCCTGCACTTTTCTGGATGAGCCTGGCGTATTGCCGTGCCACCTGGTCTGCTCCGCCTTGCAGGGCTTTCATGAAATAGACCTCTTTCGGGTGAACGTGGTCGAAAAGGTGCTCTCGCAAATAAACCTCGAAAGTGTTCGGATGATTCCGGGGAAGATCTACATACTCATCCAGGTGAAAACAGGTGGCCTGGGGCCATACAGCACCCTTCGTTTTCGACAGGTGGGCCAAAAATTCATTCTGCGAGGGGGCCGCGGCAAAAACAATGGTGACTTTGCCCTTTGCTTGCACGAACCGCTTCATAGCCTGGGATACATCCCAGGCGGCAGCCTTGCCCATCTCCTCGCGCGTGGGGAAGATATTCATTTCCAGGGAACGCTTTTCAGGAAGTGGGTCCTTATTTATTTTCTCACCTTTTAAAAATTCGGAATGCGGAATTCAGAATGCGGAATGAAAATCTTTAATTCCGCACTCCGCAATTCGCATTCCGCATTTAAGATCATTTCTCCTCCAAAAGCTTGTAGATGTCTAGGCAGAGCCGGCCGAATTCTTTTTCCGCCTTCATCTCCATGGTGCGGGGGCGAGGAAGATTGATGTCAATGGCAGCAACCATGCGGGCCGGCCTGGCGCTGAGAACAATCACCCGGTCCGCCAGAAAGACGGCCTCCTGAATCCCATGAGTAACGAAGAGGACGGTCTTACCTGTCTCCTGCCAGATGCGCAGGATTTCCAGGTTCATCTTCTCCCGCGTCAAGGCATCCAGGGCACCGAAAGGTTCATCCATTAAAAGGAGCTGAGGATTGTGGATCAAGGCCCGGCTGATCGAAGCCCGCTGCTGCATTCCCCCGGAGAGTTCGTTCGGATAGCTCTTCTCAAACCCTTCCAGACCGACCAGCTGCAAAAGCTCCATGGCCTTAGAATAATAACGCTTGCGGTCCAGCCTCAGGATTTCCACCGGGAGAAGGACATTTTCCACTATCGAACGCCACTTTAGAAGTACGGGCCGCTGGAAGACCATGCCTACATCCCGCGTGGGGTCAAAATATCCCCCGGCAGAAAATAGCAGTTCCCCGTCCGTTTTGGTCAGAAGGCCGGAGATGATTTTTAATAGGGTGGTTTTACCGCAACCCGAGGGGCCAACCAGGGTGATGAACTCCCCACGGAAGACATCGAAGGTCACATCCTGCAGGGCGCAAACCTCTCCCGCTTTGGTAAGATAGATTTTTCTCAGGTTGCGGATGTTGATAAATGGGCTGTGGTTGTTCATAGAAAAAGCCATCATTCACCGCAGAGCGCGCTGAGATCGCCGAGATTAAAAGAAATGCGGTGAAGATCTTCCGTTATTTTACCTCGATGGGCAATGGAATTTTCGTTAAAAATTCGTTGGTATACATATCGCTGGGTTTCATGTCCACCTTCAAGTCTCTGTACTGCGCGATAATTTTGATGGAGTCGGCCATTTTCTTATCATCCACCCAGCCAATACCATTCTTTTGATAGCGTTCGGTCCGGAAAAGGTCGATGATCAGCTTCAGGTTGGCCAGCATGAGGGGCTTATCGATCTCCGTCCGATACTTGGCCATGATATTAATGGCTTCCTCCGGGTTCTTCAGGGTGAATTCTCATCCACGCAGCGAGGCCTTGACAAATCTCTTGATGATACCGGGGTTTTCTTTTGCATATTTGTCCGTAACAACAATGGCATTGGAATAAACATCCACCCCCCAGTCGGCAAACATCATAAACTTCACCTTGTCTGGCCCGAAAGCCTTGTAATAGAAGGGGGCTCCGGAGTAAAAGTCGAAGACCACATCCACCTGCTTGGAGACCAGGGCACTCAGCTTCGCTTCCGGGGCGATGTTCACGAAAGTTACCTTACCTGGATCAAACCCGTTGGCAATCGCCAGGGCAGGAAAGATCGTCCGCTGGGCATCTCCAGGAGGGGCCCCGATTTTCTTACCAACCAGATCTTTGGGGCTGTTAATCCCGGAATCCTTCCACATCCACATGCAGTACGGGCTCTTATCAAAAAGCATGGACACATTCTTGATCTTCGCTCCTTGGGCCCTCGCTACAATCCCCACGCCGGTGTCCACGATCCCGAACTCTGCTGATCCAACGTCGATCTTCTTGGCCACATCAGCCGATCCTTTCCCGGGGATGATATTGACCTCCAGCCCTTCTTCTTTGTACCAGCCCTTTTCCGTGGCCACGAAATAAGGCGAATGGTCCCCCACGTAAAACCAATTCAGGTTGAGGGTTACCTTATCTGTTGCCAGGCCCATGCTGCTCCAGGCAAGGAACAAAAAGCCGATAAAAACCGTACTTCCAATCCTTTTAATTTTTCTTTTCATCTTATTGCCCCTCCTTTTTATTTTACTCGGCTAAAGACTCCTGGTTGGGAACTGATTTTCTTCTCCTCCCCCCATCTCCGTTTCTCCCCATCTCCCCATCCCCCTATCCCTATATCTTTCTTTCCCCTATCTTCCTATTTCTGCTTCTCCCAGGGCATTAAAACTCTTTCCATGACCTCCACTGCCCAAAAAAGGCCCATACCGATCGCTGAAATCAGAATCAACGAGCCGAATATCGCCGGAGTAGAAAGAGTGGTCTGCGAGGAGATAATCACTGACCCCAGGCCCTTATCGGATGCGATAAATTCTCCGACGATTGCCCCTACGACGGCTGTTGTAGAGGTAATTTTCAAACCGGAAAATATATAAGGTAAGGAATTGGGTAACTGGATCATTTTCAACTTCTGCCATTTTGTGGCGTGAAGATAATTCACCAGGTCCAACAGGTCTTCTTCCACTGCTACCAACCCCGTGGCCGTATTAATCACCATGGGAAAGAAAGAAATCAAAACCACGATGAGAATGTTGGGCAGGATGCCATACCCAAACCAGATCATAAAAAGAGGGGCTATGGCGATCTTGGGCAACGTATTCACGAACACCAGGAAGGGGAGGATGGCCCGTTTCAGCCAATCTGACCAGATAATGGCAATACCCAGAAACACCCCCACCAATGCCGAGAGGATAAAACCTCCAACCACCTCGTAAAAAGTGGCCATAAAGTTAAACGACCACCGGTATTTGGCTTCAAAAAGGGTTTTAATGGCCGCCAGGGGGGTAGGTAGAATATATTCCTTGATGCCCAAAAGGACCACCCCAAAGTGCCAGACCACTAAAACAATCACAAACACCGAAATGGTCTGAGTATTCTTCTTCACCCACTCCGACAACTTCAAGCTTTACTCCTTAATCTTCTCTGAGAAAATCCAGGTCCTTCTTTGCGAGCCCGCGGCGGAGCATCCCCTCGGCCAATTCCAGACAGGATTCCATGTCTCCAAGATGGCAGACTGAGGAAGGGGCATGAGAATACCGGGTGGGAATTCCTAAGGAGATGCAGGGGATGCCTGTAAATTCCTGAGATACGGCAGCCGCATCCGTGTAAGAATTACCGTAGAGGGCCTGGAGTTGGATGGGGGTACCCTTTTCTTTACTTACCTGCAGGGCCATCTCCTTCAGCCCTGGGTTGATAAAATATCCTCTTTTGGGTGATTCCAAAAAATCCCCTAGGTTAATAACTACCCCGGAACCCAGCCGCACCGGCTTGCTGCTCACCGGGCTCTCTGGAGTGTCGCCGGCAAGGGCCACATCCACAGCCATGAACCAATCCGGGCGGGTGAAGTGCGCGGCCGTGCGTGCCCCTCCCAAACCTCTCTCTTCCTGGACAGTACCAATCGCCCAGACCGTTCCGGGGAAATTACCGTCCGCCAGCCTTTCCATGAGCGCCACCAGGATCGCGCAAGCCGCCCGGTTGTCCATGGCTTTGCCGCAGCAGTAATCAGGATTGTTCCACCGGCCAAAAGGCACATCGAAGGAAATCTGGTCGCCAATGGAAATGCCCATCCGTTCGACCTCTTCCGCACTTTTTGCCCCCACGTCGATGTACAGACTGCGGTGGGGAAGAACGGTGCGTTTTTCTTCCTCGGTCATCAAATGACCTGACTTGATACCCACCATTCCCGGGATTCGGCCAATCCGCACCCGCATACCCGGAAGCCAGGAATCGCTGAACCAGCCCAGTTTGTCGAAGCGGATCATTCCCCGTGGATCAACGTCCCTCACCACCAGGCCGATTTCATCGGTATGGGCGGCGACCATCACAGTCAAGCCGGATGTCCGGCCCGTTTTTCGCGCATAGACGTTCCCGTTCACGCCCACCTGGACTTCATCCGCATACGGGGTCCACTGTTTTTTCAGGTAGCGAACTACTACTTGCTCGTGGCCCGGAAGCCCGTCAAGGAGAGAAAGTTCCTGTAAAAGTTTAGCCAGGTGCTCCTGCACACATTCCTCCCTAAAATTTTAAATTTCCACAATTTACACACTATGAACAATGATCCCAAACGCGCTTAAGTTAACATGAGGAAATAATCCGGTCAACAAAAATTGGCCTTTTGAATTGCGGAATTTGGATTGCGGATTGCGGAATAATCTTTCTTCTTGACAAACAATGTTCAAAATTTTAGCGTAAAGGCAACTCGATTTTTTTCCTACTACCCTTTATCCTCTGGAAAGGAAGAAAAATGACTACGACCGTGAAAGTCGGTATCGTGGGAGCAGGATTCGCTGCCGCTTTCCATCTGCGCTCCTACCGGCAGGTGCAGGGGGTTCCCGTTGAAATCGTTGCCATTGCGGATGTCAACCAAGCCAGGGCTGAAGACTTGGCCAAGCGTTTTGGCATCCCCAAGTGTTACGATGACTTTCGGCATATTTTGGACGACAGGTCGATTCAGGTAGTGGACCTTGTTGTCCCCAACGCTCTGCACCTGCCCATGGTTCTGCAGGCCGCCCAGGCCGATAAACATATCATCTGCGAAAAGCCGCTCACTGGTTATTTCGGCCAGGGGGAACCGGACGATAAAGTCGGCTCCACCCCAAAGAGGGAAATGCTGCGGAAAGTTCGGGAAGACTTGAAAAAAGTCGCCGAAGTAATGGCCGCCCATCCGGTGAAATTTTGCTATGCTGAAAACTGGGTACACGCCCCTGCTTTCAAAAAAGCCTTGGAGCTAATGGAGAAATGTTTCGTTTCCGGAGCCATTTTGGAGATGCGCGGGGAAGAATCGCACAGTGGTTCCCATGCCGAGTATGCTAAGTGGTGGCGGCATGCGGGGGGCGGAGCCATGGCCCGCCTGGGTGCTCACCCCATTGCTTCCGGCCTTTTTTTGAAGCAATTCGAGGGAGGAAAAAAATTCGGCCACCCCATCCTTGCTCGAGAGGTTTGGGCGGACGGAACTGACCTCACCAAAACCTCTGCTTTTGCCGGCACAAAGGGAAGCCCCTTGGTGACAGGTTGGGGAGATGTAGAGACCTGGTCGCAACTCACGATCACCTTTACCGATGGTACCAAAGGGACCTTCTTCGCCGCCGATGACCTTCTGGGCGGGATGGAATCCAACATGGACATCCGTCTTTCCCATGCCCGGATAAAATTTGACCTCTGCCCGGTTCGGGTCTGCCAGTTTTATACCATTGACCCCACCCCGGTTAAAGACGTCTATTTTAACGAAAAGCAGGAAACCAAAGCCGGGCTTTCGTTCCCCAATCCGCACGAAGAGTGGCTCTTGGGGTACCCCCATGAAATTCAGGATTTCATGGAAGCCATCGCTTTCGACCGTCAACCCCTCACAGGTTTAGACCTGGCCATGCAGGTGGTTGAGGTATTATATGCAGGATATGTTTCTGTGGAAGAAGGACGAAAAGTCTCCCTGTCTTAAGCCACAGAGAACACAGAGGGCACAGAGAATAAATTCAACAATCAAATAGAAAAATTGCAACATCAGACAAAATACTTTTTCCCCATGTTTCTGTATTTTGGTTATTGATCATTGATTTCTAATTGATCTCTGTGGGCTCTGTGGGCTCTGTGACCTCTGTGGCTAATTATTTTAGGAGGTTTTAGATGAACGATGATCTTTATTACCTGCCGGTCAAAATCGGCAATGTGGAATTGAAAAATCCCTTCATGGTCGCTTCCGGGCCGACGGCCAAACGCATCGAGCAACTGGAACTCGCCGAGAAATGCGGCTGGGGAGCAGCGGCCATCAAACAGACTTTCAACCCAGTCCCTTACATTAACTATCAACCTCGCTACCGCTGGCTGAAAAAAGAAAAACTCCACACTTTCACAGCCGAATACCGTCTGGATATGGAGAGCGGCCTTCGGCTCGTGGAACAGGCCCGGAAAAAATGCCAAGAAATGGTCATTATTGCCAACTACTCCTATGTCCAGGCGGACCTGGATGGGTGGCAGGATGCGGCCCGGCGTTTTGAAGCTGCCGGAGCGCAAATCCTCGAATTGAACTTCTGCTGCCCGAATATGTCCTTTAATGTGGACGTATCTGCGAAGGCCACTAAGGAGAACCGTCCTTCCTCTGGAGCAAGCATGGGCCAGGATGAAACCTCGGTGCGGCTGGTGCTTGAAAAAACCCGAGAAGTCACCCAACTTCCCCTTATCGCCAAGATTACACCTGAAGGAGGCCGGATCGCTGATGTTTCTAAGGTGGCCTTGGGGGCCGGGGCGGCAGCGGTTTGCAGCGTAGCCAATCGCCTGGGCATTCCTCCCATTGACATCTGGAACTATAAAAAGCCCATTTATAACCTTCAAGGGGAAAACACCATGGGTTGCCTTTCTGGACCTTGGATCAAACCTCTGGCCCTGCGGGATGTTTTTGAGATCCGGAAAATGGTCGGACCCACCCCCCACATCATCGGTACCGGCGGGATTGCTTCCATGGAAGACGCCGTAGAAATGATCATGTGCGGTGCCGACTCCATCGGAGTTTGCACCGAGACCATGATCCACGGGTTCGGCTTTCTGGAAAAATGGATGAAGTCCTTGAAAAATTACATGCAGAAGATGGGCTTTCAGACAGTAAGAGATATTCGGGACCTGCTTATCCAGGAAATTAAATCAGCAGCGGAGCTGACGGTCTGGGCCGGAGTTGCTCAGGTAGACCCAGAAAAATGCTCTTCTTGTGGTCTATGTGTAGAGATCGGACATTGTAATGCCATCGTCCTGACCGATGCCTCAGCGGAGATCAACCCGCAACTCTGCCAGGGTTGCTCAACCTGCATCGACATCTGCCCGAAAAAAGCCATCCAGATGGTGGATGAAAAGATATGAGGGAGAGATGTGGAGATAAAGGGATGGGGACTAAGAATAATCAGTTTGGAGTGTTTAGTTCGGAGTTCGAAGCAATGAGTCTTACCCTCCGAACTCAATACTCCGAACTCCGAATTTCCAATTCTCCAATTATCCGTGAACCACTTGATCGAAGATCTTTTTAAACTCTTGCTCCGTCAGCAACCCTTTTTTCTTAATCGAAGCTTCCTTCACTTTCAAAACGATGGCCTCGCGCTGTTCCTGGGAGGCATCGCCGCCGATCTTTTCCAGCCATTCGGCCACTGAATCGATCCCGCTGCTCTTACCCATGACGATCTCGATGGGGCGTTGCCCCACCAGGGAAGGAACGAAAGGGCCAAGCTCCAGGGGATTTTCATCCCGGCAGCGCCTCACCCAGCTAGTCACAATGCCGGACTCCACGTCCATGAGCGTCTCCCCCACGATGGGGCGGTTGGAAGGAATCTGCGTGTTCGACAGCTCCCGCACCAGCTTGGAAAGGCTGTAAAATTTCTCCGTCTTGATCCCTATGTCAATCCCGTACATAGTTAAAAGGGCCAGGACTAACTCCTCCATGGCGGCATTACCCGCTCGCTCGCCGATTCCTGTAACTGTGGTGTGGGCCACCGTACACCCGCAAGCCAGGGCCATGAGCGTGTTGGCCACTCCCATACCAAAATCATCGTGGAAATGTGGCTCCAAGGGTTTCTTAACGCGTTCCTGAATCCTCTTGATCAGGTGCGGGATGGCATGGGGTGAAATACCCCCGAAGGTATCCACCACGGCCAAGGCATCCATATGCCCCTCGGTGGAAATCTTCTCGATCAAATCTAAAAACCAATTCATATCCGCCCGCGAAGCATCGATCGGGAACCAGACCGTGTATAAGCCTAATTCCTTGGCCAGCAAAGTGGCTTCGATGGAAAGATCGATGGCTTTCTGCAACTCCCACCCGTAAGCATGCTTGATGATATGCTCGCTCGATGGAATCTCCACCACCACTCCCTTCACCCCGCACTCTTTGGCCAGCTTCACATCCGAAACCATGCAACGGGAAAAAGCGAAAATTTCCGGCCCAAAATTCGCCTGAACGATCTCCTTGATAGCCCGTTCATCCTCCTTAGAGACCGCCGGCATTCCTGTTTCGATGCGATGCACTCCTGCTTCTGCCAATGCCTTGGCGATTTTCATTTTATCTTCTAAAGTGTAGGCGATTCCTGCCTGCTGCTCCCCGTCCCGCAGGGTAATATCATGGATCTTGATCTCCTTGGCCGGTGGAAACTGAAATTTCGAGGTAACCTCCGGTTCGTAATTCCAAGGGCTGACAAACCACTTCTCTGTTTTCCAAGGCTGTTTCATTCTTTCTCCTTCCCTTTCTAACAAATTCGGAATTTGGATTTCGGAATTCGGAATCTTTCATTTGTTGATTTCAATTCCGCATTCCGCAATTCGCAATCCGCAATTTAATCGTTATTTGAGTCCCAGCACATCTTGCATATCATAAAGTCCGGGTTTCTGTTTGACCACCCAGCAAGCGGCCCGTACCGCTCCCCGGGCAAAGTTGTCCCGGCTGTGGGCGCGGTGGGTAACCTCTAACCTTTCACCCAGGCCTCCGAAGATTACGGTATGTTCACCGACGATGTCCCCGGCACGGATCGTCTGCATCCCAATTTCCGCCTGTTTTCTTTCCCCGATGATTCCCTTGCGCTCATAGACCCCCACC
>JAURYC010000288.1 GCA_030654105.1 Deltaproteobacteria bacterium | reverse complement strand
CTTTTAATGGGTGCCCTCCCCAAAAATTTCTTGGAGGCGGTAGATAAAGGCATACGCAGCATCACCAGTGTAGCAGTCGCCTGCGCCTGTTCAGGGATCATTATTGGCGTCATCTCCCTTACCGGTTTGGGTCTCAAGTTTTCTAGCCTGATGATTGCGACCCCGGGCGAATCGATTTGGATAGCCCTGTTTTTAACCATGCTGGCTTCCCTGATATTGGGATGTGGCCTGCCCACGACTGCGGCTTATGTGGTGCTGGCCACGATGGCCGTACCCGCCCTCATCAAGATCGGTGTACCTCTCTTGGCCGCCCACCTCTTTGTCTTTTATTTTGGCTGTATTTCGACCATCACGCCTCCGGTCGCTCTTTCGGCCTATGCCGCAGGAGCCATTGCCGGTGCGAATCCCAATAAGGTGGGGTGGACCGCATTTAAATTTAGTATCGTGGCCTTCATCATTCCCTACATGTGGATTTCGGGGCAAGGTCTTCTCTTAGCCGCACCGCTGGCCGAGATTATTCAAATCGTATTCACCAGCATCATCGGTGTGACCGCCTTTGCCATTGGCTTGCAGGGATTCGCCGTGGTTCGGTGCACCTGGACCGAGCGCTTTTTGGCTATGGCCGCGGGGATTTTACTCATTGAACCGGGTTTCATCACCGACGTCATTGGCGCCTTTATCATTTCCATCTTTATTTTTTCTCACCACTTACGCTGGCGGCGTAACAAGAAACTCCGCGGGTAGATGGGATAAAAAATGACGACCTGACCGGATAGTCTTTTTGAGGAAAAATCTTACGATTTGCTTGGTTATTACCTATACGGGGATGATGGAAGAAACTTCAAAGATGGTCGTTTAATTTCGTACAGATTGAGGAATTAATCTGTACCCTTAGTATCTTCTCCCCCGGAAACCGGGGCGGACTCTTGCCTCTTTCACCAGCAACTCTTTTTCCATAAAACCTCTTTTATTCAGCATGGAGATGGCTTTCTGAGCTTCCCTGCGGGTCGACATTTCCACAAAGGCGAATCCCCGCGGATGGCCGGTTTGATGGTCCTTTAAGATCTTAACCGATACGACGTCTCCGGCTTGGGAAAAATGAGTTTTAAGGTCCGGTTCGGTGGTCTGGAAAGGGAGGTTGCCCACATAAATTTTTGTATTCATTTTCCCTCCTCATTGATTGTAACAATCAAGGCAAAGAAGAGCTTTTTCGGGAGGAGGGGAGACCTCCATCCACAGCTCTTTTCCACAACGGGCGCAGGTTACCTTAAAGGATTTTGGGGGCACTTTCCTTTTGGAACTCCTCCGGTAAAAATTTCTCCTTATCCGTGCCATTTATACCCCCTCATCAAGATTTTTATTTGGGGATCGCGCCAACCCTGACCGCCAGGGGTCACGCCGAGAGAGACCCCAGGTTTTAATACTCTCCTGGGGTCTTACGATCCGATTGCAGATCTTCAGCATTTCACCACATCGATAGCTTGCAGGCCCTTCTTACCCTGGGCGATTTCGAATTCGACCTCGTCCCCTTCATGAAGAACCTTGAAACCGTCTTGTTTAATGGATGAGAAGTGCACGAATAAATCATCACCACCATCGTGAGAAATAAATCCAAATCCCTTTTGCTCATTAAACCATTTGACTCGACCTTTAGACATTGCATTTCACCTCCTTCCTTTTTCACGCTGATAAGATGCAATCGCCCGGGCCGGGGCAATAAAAAAACCGCATAAGCATCAAGAGCTATGCGGCTTTTTTTATTCCAAACCAAAACTCTTTGCAACTTATTAAATATATAATAACTTTTTTCTTGCAGGCTGTCAAGGAATAAAACAAGTACGTTTTCCCTATCCAGCTTGACACTTGTACCCCTTCCCCCTATAATACACCTTACTCCAGTAAGGTATCCTATCTCCTTCTGGGTAACAACCGCTCTCGGAGAAAGAGGAAAAGGGCAAGGTTTTTACCGTCAGTCGCTTTGTATTATCTTTTATTAAAATCCATTCAGGAGGCGGAATTATGAGGAAAAAGTTTTTCTTAGTCTGGATGATGGCATTCCTGATGCTCGCTGGGGTCGCGCCCTTGGCTTATGCCGGCAAGGCCAACGACACGCTAAACATCCTCCACACCGTAGAGCTTTCATCGGTGGACAACTACTTCAACACCGACCGTTGGGGGGTGGTTCTGTGCCATCTCCTCTGGGACAGTTTGCTCTACCGCGACTTCAAGACGGGGGAATACAAGCCGAACCTGGCCACCTCCTACAAGTTCATCGACGGCAAGACCCTGGAATTCGACCTGCGTCAAGGGGTGAAGTTCCACAACGGCGACGAGTTCGACGCGGATGACGTGGTTTACACCCTGAACTGGGTTTCCGACCCGAAGAACGGAGTCAAAACCCAGAACAACGTCAACTGGATCGAAAAGTGCGAGAAGCTGGGAAAATACAAGGTCCGCCTAAAGACCAAGAAGAATTTCCCGGCCGCCCCCGAGTACATCGCCGCCGTCATGGCCATCTACCCCCACAAGTACTATGCCAAGGTGGGTCCCGACGGGATGGCCATCAAACCGGTGGGGACGGGCCCTTACAAGGGCGTGGAGGTGGTCCCGGGGAAGAGCATAACGATGGCCAAGAACGAGAATTACTTTGCCGACAGCCCCAAGGGCAAGCCGAGCATCGGGAAGCTCCATATCCGTTTCATCAGCGAGGTGAACACCCAGATCGCCGAGCTCATGTCCGGAAGGGCGGATTGGATCTGGCGGGTGCCGCAGGACCAGGCGGAGAAGATGGCCAAGATGCCCAAGATAACCGTGGAAAATTCCGATACCATGAGGGTCCATTTCCTGCAGTTTGACGCGGTCAATAAAAAGGGGCGGAACTCCCCGCTCAATAAATTAAAGGTCCGGCAGGCCATCGGCCACGCGGTCGACAAAGCCACCATCCAGAAAACCCTGGTCAGAGGAGCATCCCAGCTCATCCACTCGGCCTGCTATCCCAGCCAGCTCGGCTGCACCAGCGACGTGGTCCGGTACGAGTATGACCCGGCCAAGGCCAAAAAGCTCCTGGCGGAAGCGGGGTACCCCAACGGTTTTGAGATGGATTTTTACGGCTGGCGGGAACGGCCTGAGATGGAAGCCATCATGGGATACCTGAATGCCGTGGGGATCAAGGCCAAGATCCAATACATGACCTACGCCGCCGTACGGGAAAAGATCCGGGTTGGCGAAGTGGACATGGCCATGAACAACTGGGGCTCTTTCTCCATCCATGACGCCTCCGCCTTCACCGGGAACTTCTTCGGGGGCACGGCCGATGACAACGCCCGTGATCCGGAAGTGATCAAATGGCTGGAGATCGCCGACACTTCCGTCGATCTGGAAGTGCGCAAGAAAAACTACAAAATGGCCCTGCAGCGCATTGCCGAGCAGGCCTACTGCATTCCTCTGTGGTCCTCGAACATGAACTACGCCTACACGAAGGATCTCAATTTCACCGCCCAGCCGGATGAGATTCCCCGTTTCTTCAACGCTTCCTGGAAATAGAGAGACGGAATGCGCGTGAAGGCCCGGCCCCCTGAAGGGACCGGGCCTTTTCCAGGGAAAAGGACCGACGGGGAACCGGAATGCTCATCTATACCCTGAAGAGACTTGCTCTAGCGGTAGCGGTAGCGCTGGTCGTATCCGCCCTCAGCTTCGGGTTGCTCTACCTCTCTGGCGACCCGGCTACGGCCATCGGAGGAGAGGCGGCCACGGACGCCGACATTCTCTTCATCCGCAAGACCTACGGGTTTGACCAGCCGATTTACACCCAGTACCTCACCTGGATCGGGAAAGCGCTCCGGGGAGATTTCGGGATGAGCTATTATTTCCGGGTGCCGGTCAGCCAGATCATGGCCGCCCGCCTGCCCGCGACTTTGATCCTCGGTTTTTCCGCCATCGTCTTTGCCCTGGTCTTCTCCATCCCACTCGGTGTAATCGCCGCCATACGGCCCAACAGCTGGATCGACCGAACGGCCCTTTTCCTCTCGGTCATGGGGCAGGCCATGCCCAGCTTCTGGCTCGGGCTGATGCTCATGGTTTTGCTGAGCGTCTGGCTTCCTCTGCTTCCGCCTTCGGGAACGGAAGGCTGGGAATATTTCGTCATGCCCACCATTGTCCTGGGCTACTACGCCATGCCGGCCATCATGCGCCTGACCCGGGCGGGAATGATGGAGGTTCTGGCCTCCGATTACATCCGCACCGCCCGGGCCAAGGGGCTGTTGTCCGGGTCGATTCTTTTCAAACATGCCCTGCGCAACGCCGTCATCCCCGTGGTCAGCGTGTCCGCCGTGCAGTTCGGCTTCATGCTGGGCGGCTCGATCGTCATCGAGACGGTCTTCGCCATCCAGGGAATGGGATATCTGGCCTGGGAGTCCATCAAACGCTCCGATTTCCCCACGGTGCAGGCGGTGATCCTGGTCTTTGCCGTCATCTACATCGTTCTCACCCTGGCGGCGGACCTCCTCAACGGGTGGCTCGACCCGCGGATCCGGGTGACCTGAGATGGAACTCCGCCAGATTCCCGCAGCCGAAGAAATCCTCGGCCCATCGCCCGGGCAGCTATTGCGCCGCCGCATCTTCGGCCACAAAGGGCTGATGATCGGCGGGGTCATCCTGGGAATCATCATCCTTCTGGCCCTGTTGGCTCCGTTGCTCTCCCCCCACGACCCCTACCAGCAAAGCCTCGTCAAGCGAATCTCCAAGCCCTTCTGGCACCCGGATAGCAAACCGGAACATCCTCTGGGGACGGACCATGTGGGCCGCGATTATCTGAGCCGGCTTCTATATGGCGCCCGGATCTCGCTGCTCATCGGCTTCTGCGTGGCCTTGATCTCCGGCGTGATCGGAACAGCCCTGGGAGTCGTGGCGGGTTATTTCGGGGGGCGGGTGGATATGGTGATCACTTTTATCATCACCCTCCGCCTCAGTTTGCCCTTTGTCCTGGTGGCGGTTGCCGTGGTAGGCCTGGTAGGGGGATCGCTTCAAGTGGTGATCATCGTTCTCGGGCTCCTGCTGTGGAACCGGTACGCCGTGGTCATGCGCAGCGCCACCCAGCAGATCCGCAATCAGGATTATGTCCCGGCGGCCGAGGCCGTGGGCTGCTCCACCGCTCGGATCCTGCTTTCAGAGATCCTGCCCAATGTCTTGAATAGCCTGGTGGTGGTGGCCACGCTGGAGATGGCCAACGCCATCCTGCTGGAAGCGGCCCTTTCCTTTCTGGGGCTAGGGGTCCAGCCGCCTACACCTTCCTGGGGTCTGATGGTCTCTGAAGGGAAAGACTTCCTTTTTTTTGAACCCTGGCTGATTACCATTCCTGGGGTGGCGTTGTTCCTGCTGGTTCTTTCCATCAACCTGGCAGGAGACGGCATCCGGGATGTGACCGCTCCGGAGAGTCGGGGCTGATGGCTAAACGGCAATCAAAAGATAACCCGGACGTGGTGCTGGAGGTTGAAGGCCTTAACGTGGATATATCCGTGGCCGCGGGAGAACTGCACGCAGTGCGCGACGTGAGCTTTATCGTTCGGCAGGGTGAAACCCTATGTCTGGTGGGAGAGTCCGGCTGCGGCAAGTCCATGACCGCCCTGGCTGTTATGGACCTCCTTCCCAGGGCTGCCCGGCGAAGCGCCAAGGCTTTAAACTTCTTTAGTATGGACTTACTAAAGCTCGGCGAAAGGGAAATGGCCGACATTCGGGGTGATCGAATGGCCATGATTTTCCAGGAACCCATGACTTCTCTCAACCCGGCCTATACTATTGGCAACCAGCTGAAGGAGGTCATAATCCGGCATCGTGGCGTGAGCCATTTGGAAGCACGCCAGCGGGCGGTGTTCCTCCTGGAGAAGGTGGGAATCACCGCCGCCGAAAGCCGCCTCAGCCAATACCCCCACCAGCTCTCCGGAGGCCTTCGCCAGCGCGTGATGATCGCCATGGCCCTCATGTGCGAGCCCGAGCTGATTATTGCCGACGAGCCGACTACGGCCCTCGATGTCACCATCCAGGCCCAGATTCTCCATCTATTGAAGGACCTGCAACGGGAGTTCCACATGGCCATGATCCTGATTACCCATGATCTGGGAATTGTGGCGCGAATCGCCGACCGGCTGGCGGTCATATATGCCGGGCAAATCGTGGAATCCGGAACGGTCCAGGAGGTCTTCGAAAATTCCATGCATCCTTACACCCATGGGCTCTTGAGCTGCATCCCCGTTCCGGGCAAGACTAAACGGGGAGAATTTCTCGGCTCCATTCCCGGGATGGTGCCGACCCCCATTGGAAAGCTTAACGGCTGCAGCTTCCGCAACCGATGCTCCTATGCTTTCCAGAGCTGTTCCGGCCAGAACCCCGAGATTCGAGCCCTTAGCTTAAACTGGGGCTATCGTTGCCTTCTGGAGCCGGAGAAGTTAAAATCGCCCTGCGCATAGGGCATAGCGCAGAGCGTGAAAACAAGAAAATGACGGAATCCCAACAACCGGTTTTAGAATTATTGGACGTGCACCGGACCTTCACGGTCAGCCGCGGCCTGTTCAAAGGCAAGAGGGCTCTTGGGGCGGTCAATGGAGTTTCTCTGGGTATAAACAGAGGAGATGTTTTAGGCCTTGTGGGCGAGTCGGGTTGCGGCAAGACGACCCTGGCCCGTATGCTGTTGGGCCTCCTACCTCCGACTAGTGGTCAGATTCTCATCGATGGCCGAGCCATCGCCGGAGAGGACCGGCGTACCCGCTCTAGGATGATCCAGCCGGTTTTCCAGGATCCTTACTCTTCGCTGAATCCCCGTAAAATGGTGGGGTCTATCATTTCCCTGCCCCTCCGGGTTCACAAGGTAGGCGATCCATCTACCTGGCGGAGTAAGGTGGAGGAGATGTTGGACCTGGTTGGCCTGCCCGGACGGGTTTACCACAGCTATCCGGGACAGCTCTCAGGGGGGCAGCGCCAGCGAGTGGCGGTCGCCCGGGCCCTCATCATGCGACCTGAAGTGGTGATCTGCGACGAACCCACATCCTCTCTCGACGTCTCTGTTCAAGCACAGATTCTGAACCTGCTCATTTCCTTGAGGAAGGAGTTAGGACTCACCTATTTACTTATCAGCCACAATCTGGCAGTGGTGGAACATCTGGCTACCCGCGTGGCGGTTATGTATTTGGGGCGGATCGTGGAGGAGGCCGAGACAGACCGATTATTTCAGAACCCCCGTCATCCTTACACCCGGGCTCTGCTGGAATCGGTGCTTACGCCGGAACCGGGCCTTGGAGTTCCAGTGGTCCATCTGGGGGCCGGTTTTCCCAATCCCCTTGACCCCCCGCCCGGATGCACCTTTCATCCACGGTGTGTTTTTGCCAAATCGGATTGCAGTGAAAAGGTCCCTTCTTCCCGAAGAGATGAAGAAGGGATGGTGGCGTGCTTCCTGGATGAATCAAAGAGGAAGGAACCCCCAAAGGTATAATTGCGGATTGCGGATTTCAGAATGCGGACTCGCACGATAACAAAGGAGATAATTTGATGGCCCGACGCGTTCTTTCTGCGGAGATCAACCACGAAACCAACACTTTCAGCATCCTTCCCGCAACGATTAGCTCCTATAAAGCACGCCGGTATTACCGGGGAGAGGAGATTCAACAGGCCCTGGCCGGAACCCGTACGGAGATCGGAGGCCACCTCGATGCAGCCAAGAAGTATGGTTGGAATCTGGTTCAGCCCATCGCCGCCCAGGCAACTCCCAGCGGGAAGACAATGGTCGAGACCTGGGCGGAACTCAGCGGGGCAGTCATCGAGGCTTGCAAGCAAGGCCCTTTCGATGGTGTACTCCTCGCCCTGCACGGAGCCATGGTCACAGAAGACCAGGATGACGCCGAAGGGGATCTCTTGCGCCGCCTCCGGGAAAGGCTCGGCCCGCAGGTGCCGATTGCCATAACCCTGGACATTCATGCCAACGTGACCGAGGTCATGGCCCGCCTGGCCAACATCGTCATCGCCTACCGCACCTACCCTCACGTGGATCATTACGAGCGGGCCATGGAGGCAGCCAGCCTCCTTCAGCGGGCCATGGAAGGAAAGATTTGCCCGCGGGCATTGATGGTACGAGGGCCTCAGATCGATGGCTGCGATTACGGCCGCACCCAGGGCGGTCCCATGTCCAGAATTCTCCGGAAAGCGGAGGAATTGCAGCAGAAAGAACCGGGCGTGCTGGCAGTGGCCGTCTGCGCCGGTTTCGTCTGGTCCGACATCCCGGAGGTTGGCCCATCGGTGACGATTACCGGAAATGGCGAGAGCCCGCGCTACCGGGCCCTGGCTCAGGAACTTCAGGAAGAGATCTGGGCGACCCGGGATGAAAAGACGGTTCAGCCGGTGAAGATCAAAGAGGCGATGGAAAAGGCGAAGTCCGTGCTCCCTGGAAGCAAGCCGCTAATCATCGCCGATTACACCGACAACCCCGGATCGGGAGGCTACGGCGACGGGATCAATCTTTTGCGAGCCATGGTTGAGGCCGACCTGCCCAATGCGGCCTTTGCCTCCGTGGCCGATCCGGAAGCAGCCCGTCAGTGCGTAAGTGCCGGAAGAGGCGCCAAGGTGAAAGTGGAACTGGGAGCGAAGATCGATCCCAGAACCTACGGGCCTTCCCTCATTTTTGATGGAGTGGTTGAGAATATCAGCGACGGAGCTTACACCTGCGAAGGGCCTATGAACAAGGGCGTCCGTTTCTCCCTGGGGCCGACGGCTGTTTTGCGGCAGGGTGGAGTGCGGGTGGTGGTGGCTACTCATAACCACCAGGTGTACGATTTGCAGGTCTTCCGTACCCAGAACATCGAGCCCCGGGAGTGCTCCGTTCTTGCGGTCAAATCCTGGCACCATTTCCGGGCCGCCTTCGAACCCATTTCCAGCGGGGTGCTTCTGGCGGACAGCGGTGGCTTAGCTTCCATGGACCTCAAGCGCTTCCACTACCGCAAAGTCCGCCGCCCCGTCTATCCCCTCGACCTGGATTGATCGCTACCAGGCACCCAGCGAACTCTACTTCCTTTCCAGGGCTTTGGTTAAATGATTATGAACTTCGGCTAACAATAAGGCTCCCCGTGGTAAAATGCTTCGCTTGGAAATGTATAGAATAACCTAAGGAGCTACAAGTTGTTAAAATTTCGAAGGAGTATACCTTGGACGAAAAAACCGGGATAATAAAGAAGATTGATTACCGGGGTCTGATCCTTCTGAGTATGGGCCACATGATGACGGATTTGAATACCAGCGCCCTGCCTGCGTTACTCCCTTTCCTAAAAGACGCTTTAGGACTTTCTTATGCCATGGCGGGAACGATCATGTTGTTTTCCAACCTGACCTCTTCGGTCATCCAGCCGCTTTTCGGCTATATCACGGACCGAAAATCCTTCCTCTGGTTCCTGCCGTTGGGTATTTTTTGCGCCGCTCTGGGAATCGCCTTCTTGGGGTGGGCCTCAAGTTACAAGCAAATTGTTATCCTGGTAATTCTTAGTGGGGTGGGAGTGGCCATCTACCATCCCGAAGGGTGGCGCCTTTCCAACTTTTTCGCCGGGGAGAAGAAGGCCACAGGGATGTCCATCTTCGGGGTGGGAGGGAACTTAGGGTTTGCCTTCGGTCCGCTGATGGCCGTTGCCTTGGTGAAGAGCCTGGGGCTTAAGGGAAGTGTCTTTTTTCTAATTCCAGGCGCGGCCATGGCCGGGGTGTTTCTCTTCAGTCGTTTCTGGCGCGTGAGCCGGCCCTCCATTCGTTCTTCGCCTACCTTGACCTCGACGGATGTCGCTACGAGGTCGGCCCTCTACCCGATGTCTCTGCTGCTGGGGATGGTCATGCTGCGTTCCTGGGCGCACATCGGGTTGATGACTTTCATCCCTTTTTATTACATCAATTATATGAAGGGAGACCCGATGCAGGCCGGGAATCTCCTTTTCGCGTTTCTATCGGCCGGAACTTTAGGTACGCTCGCCGGAGGGCCGCTGGCGGATCGTTTCGGGCATAAAAAAATTGTCCTTTTCAGCCTGGGCCTTACCACTCCCTTTTTGGTCCTTTTTCTGTTAAGCTCCGGCTTCTGGTCTTTTATCTGTTTTATCCTGGCCGGCTTCATCTTAATCTTTTCTTTCACTGTGTCCATGGTCATGGGTCAGTTCTTCATGCCTAAAAGCCTGGGGATGGCCTCGGGCTTGATTGTTGGCTTTGCCATAGGGACGGGGGGTATTGGAACGGCTTTATTGGGGCTCTTTGCCGACCATTGGGGGGTACCCCTAACCCTGTGGGTCATCGCTCTCATCCCCTGGGCGGCATTCATTCCGGGCGCACTCATACCTTACCCTACCAATAAGAGGGCCATTTAAAAATGGCGGGATGGGGGGGGAGGTAAGCCTTGAATTCTCCCCCTCCTAACCCTCCCTCCTCAGCGGGAGAGGGCTTCGTTGTGAGCTCAGCTGAACGGGAAGGGTGGGTTTATAGGGGGTGCTTTTCCCCATCGATGGAAATGAAAAAGCGCTTTTCTTGCTCGTCATGCTGGATGAAGGGGACCAGAAGTTGATAGGCGCCGCGGGAAAAGCGAGCTTCGAATATTCCGCCACGAACCCGACAATAGGGAATATGATCTGCTCCGATGCGGAGGGTTTCAGGGATAAGTTGTTCTCGACTCTCATCGTTCAAGATTAACCAAACAGACTCCAACCCACCTTTTTCGAAAGTAACGAATTCGAGGGTCTTGACCACGAAAGGGGCATCTTCCACCTCTACGGTGCATATTTCTTGGCCAATCCGCAAAATAATCCGGCCAGATGCGTCGCGGGTCAGATTTCTATTGTACAGGAGGTAGGTCTTGCGGTGGGTGATTTCTTCCCCCTGAAAAAACCAGCGCCCTTCTTTATCGATCCAGATGGAAACTTCGTTCATTTTCCGATACAGAACTGTTCAAAAATTCGGTCCAAAACATCCTCGGGAGCCATCTCGCCCAAAATGGTACCAAGGGCTTCCAAAGCCTGCCGCAGATCGAGGGTGATAAATTCCCAAGAGAGGTCTTTTCCCATGCCTTCTAAAGCGTGGGATAAAGCCTCCCGGGCAGCCTCGATAGCCAGTTTGTGGCGAAGATTGGAAAGGATCACTTCTGCCGAAGAATCCACCTTGCCGTTAAGAACGAGATGGCGGATGGCCTCTTGGAGGCGGTCGATCCCTAAGCTGTAGAGGGCGGAGATGGCGATGAAAGGAGCTTCAGGTAACTGCTGGCGCAAACCTTCCAGGGCAATGCGCTGCGGAAGGTCGTCCTTGTTGACAGCGATGATGGCCTTTTTCGAGCGAATCTGAGGAAGGATGGCCAGGTCTTCGGATGATAGGGGTTCGGACCCGTCCAGGACCCAGATAACGAGATCGGCCTGGGCCAAGCGGTCGTGCGTTCGCCTTACGCCTTCTTCCTCGATAGCATCCTGAACAGGACGAAGGCCGGCGGTGTCCATCAACCTTAAGGGAATTCCGGCGATATTGACGATTTCTTCGATGACATCCCGCGTCGTTCCGGGGATGGCGGTGACAATGGCGCGCTCCTCTCTGAGGAGGGAATTCAGCAGACTGGATTTTCCTACGTTGGGTTTGCCGATGATTACCGCCGCAATTCCTTCTCGGTAGACTTTGCCCTCCTGGTAAGTATTGCCAAGCACATCCAAACGGTCTCGGGTGTTCTGAAGACGCTGGAGGATTTCCTGCGGAGAGATTTCAGGAATTTCTTCTTCGGGAAAATCGACGCTGGCTTCAAGCAGAGTTAGAAGGTTCAGCAGCCCTTCTTTCATTTGCCGCACTTCCGCGGCCAATTTACCTGACCGCTGTCGATTGGCCAGTTCCAGAGATTGCTGGGTCTTGGAATTGATCAAGTCGATAACTGCTTCCGCCTGGGTCAGGTCGATTCGGCCGTTCAAGAAGGCACGCTTGGTAAATTCTCCTGGCTCGGCCAAACGGGCTCCGCTGCGCAGGACGGCCTGCAAAATCTCCTGGAGAACCAAAGCCCCGCTGTGGCATTGGATTTCAACCACATCCTCCCGAGTATAAGTTTTGGGCTGGCGCATGTATACGAGAAGGACTTCGTCAATGACCGTTTGATCTTCGGGACGGATAATTTCACCCAGGTAAAATCGGTGGGAAAGGAGAGGATCCGCGTCCCCCTTCGGCCGAAAGACTTTGCCCGCGATGGTCAGGGCCTGGGAACCACTGATGCGGATGACGCCGATACCTCCCGTCCCCAAAGGGGTGGAAATTGCCGCAATCGTATCCCCCAAGACCCCTTTGCTCATGAAGGTTTTTTTTCGGGACTGATCATGACCTTCCGGTAAAGTCCGGTTCCGGTCGATCGTGTGCGCAGGGTTTTGTCGTCCTGGAGGGCCAGATGGATAATGCGCCGGTCATGGGCATTCATCGGACTGATGGTTACAGGCCGGCCCAGCTTTTTGGCTTTATCGGCCAGGCGGTGGGCCAGGTTGACCAAAGATTCTTCCCTCCGGGAGCGGTAGTTTTCTGTATCAAGCACAATCCTTTTTTTATCTTCGGCGCCCTTATGAACAATCTTGCTAATCAGGTACTCAAGGGCATCGAGAGTCTCGCCCTTACGGCCGATCAATAAGCCACTGCCATCACTCTTAATGGATAATAAGACACGTTCGGGCTCATCGCGAAGTTCAACCTCCGCCTCGACCCCCAATAAGTGTAAAAGCTCCTGCAGGGTTTTCTTGGCCATTTCCCCTACATGGTAACTGGAAGAGGCAGGCGGAAGACCTACCTCTTTTTCTATGGGGGTTACGGTTGTTTTGCGGGTGGCTCGAATCTGGGCCTTCTTGACTCCCACCAGCCCCAAGAAGCCGCTGGATCCATTGGCCAGGATTTCAATCTCCAAATCTTCCTTGGAGACTTTCAATTCTTCGCAGGCTTTGTTGATGGCCTCTTCAATGGTTTTGCCTTCGGTTTCAACAGAATTCATTTTATCCCCCAAAGCTACGTCGAATGTTGGTTGATATATATTTGCTGCCCAATAGAAAGCAGGTTGTTGAACAGCCAGTAAATAACCAGACCTGTGGGAAAACTGAGGAACATGAATGTAAATACTACGGGCATGATCAGCATCATCTTAGCCTGGGTGGGGTCACCAGTAGTGGGTGTCATCCACTGCTGGACAAACATGGAAACCCCCATAAGAATGGGAGAGATATAGTAAGGGTCCTGGGCCGAGAGGTCCTGAATCCACCAGTAGAAGGGAGCATGGCGAATCTCAATGGAGTAAAGCAGAACTTTATACAGGGCGAAGAAAATGGGCATCTGGATGGCGATGGGTAAGCAGCCACTCATGGGGTTGACTTTGTACCGGCGATAAAGTTCCATCATCTCTTTGTTCAGCTTTTCCTTGTCATCCTTAAGTTTTTCTTTTAACTTGGCCATCTCGGGTTGGAGTTTTTTCATCTCCTTCATCGCTTTGTAACTGATATGGGTTGGATACCAGAAAAGAATTTTGATGATGATCGTGAGCAAGATGATAGCCAGGCCATAATTCCCAGTGTACTTGTAGAAAAATTTCATGACATAGAGCATGGGCTTCGCCACCACATCAAACCAGCCGAAGTCCAACGCCCGGTCCAAATCAGAACCGAAAGATTTGAGGATGTCCAGGGCTTTGGGTCCGAGGTACATGGCGTAGGATTGGGTGAATTGGGTTTGCGGCGGGAGGGATGCTTTGGGACCCCCCATACGCAGCTCAGCGACAGTTGCCGAGACTTTTTTCATAATGAGCTCAGTACCCTCGGATTTCTGGGGGATAAGAGCGGCGAGGAAATATATATCTTGGAAACCTCCCCACTGGACGTCTTGGGAAAAGCGTTTTTCGTCCTTGAGGTCGTTCAACTCCACTTCGTGCAGCTCTTTCTTCACCAGGGCTGTGAAGGGAGGAACTGCGGCACCCGAGCTTCCCCCCGAGCCTGGAATGCATCCCATGGCCCCTCCAGATCCGGAGGCCGTGTCGATCTTTCCTGTCCAGACGAAGACTGGCCGACCTTCTAAGGGACCCGAGGAGAGGTTAGCCATTTGCAGGTTGAGGTCCATCCGGTAACTGTCGGAATAGAAAATGATCTGCTGGCTAACTTGCAAGCCTTCGGGGGAATTCCAGGTGAAAAGCAGTTCTCCCTTGGTTTGCCGGGGTCCCAAGTTCAAGGTATCCACGTTCACCTGGAAAATGGAATCGGGGGAAAATGGGAAATTGGCTTCCGTGATCTCCAGGCCGAAAGGGTAACCCCTGCCCAGGGTCTCTATGGCCAGGTCGATGGTTTTGGCTCCTTTGTCGATTTTGGCTGCATATTTTTTAACTTCCCAGCTTTTCAGCCGGGCTCCTCGAGTATCGAAGATTGCGGTGTAGAGTGGGGTATCCACAATAATGTCCTTACCAGCCTGGGTTTTGATCGCTTCCCCAGGCGGGACCGCAGTGGATGAAGGAGTTACTTTTTCCCCTGGCTGAGTTTTTTCTTGAGCTTTTTCTTGAGTTGGTTTTTCTTTAACGGTCTCTGGGGCGGAAGGAGCAAAAAATTGCTGGTAAAAAACCAGGATGATCAAAGAAATGATTACAGCTAACAACGCGCGCTTTTCCATGAATAACCTCCGTTTGCTCCCTCCGTTCGGTCACTGAAGAGATCGGCCCGCCGGGTGACTGGATGGGGGTTTGATTACCGGGTCATAACCTCCGGGATGGAAAGGGTGACATTTCAAAAGCCTCCACATTGCCAATAGTAAACCTTTAGCCGGACCAAATCGCTCGACCGCTTCCATAGCGTAGGCAGAGCACGAGGGCGCAAAGCGGCAAGAAGAAAAGGTTAGCGGGGAGAGGAATCGGCGATAAAGTCGAATGAGGCCAAGAACGATCCGGGTCACCATCCAAAAGTTGGGGGAGCTATTGCTCTTTTAAGATTCCTTTCAATTCTTTCGACACTTGCCAAAAATTTATTTTAGCGGCACCTTCTTTCGCTGTGATCACGAAGTCAGAAGAGCTTAAAAGTGCTTCTTTATTCAGGCGAAAAAACTCCCGAATGAGTCGTTTTAAACGATTGCGTTCAACCGCTGAACCAACCCGCTTTCCCACGGTGATCCCCAATCTCCGGAGGGATTGGCGGTTGGGACATATAAAAACCCCGAAATGTTCTGTCTGGTATTTAACCCCCTCCTTAGAGATTCTCAGAAAATCGGCCCGGCGACGGATCCTCTCCTCTTTTCCCAGTGTGTTAGGGCACATCTGCCCGGGGCTCCGATCTCTAGTGGTAGGGAGAATCTCAATATTCTTCCGCCTCAACCACCAATCTCTTCCGGCCTTTGGCCCTCCTGCGCTGCAAAACTAAACGCCCACCTTTTGTGGACATGCGCTGTAAGAAACCGTGAGTTCTTTTTCTGCGAGTGTTGCTTGGCTGATAGGTCCTCTTCACCAATATACTCCTGCTGGGGGTGATTTTTTTTGTTGCTAGAAAGCATATTTTTTCCAAAGTCTTTAAGAAAAGACTCTTGAAAAAAATTTAATGATTCGTTTAAAGTTTAATTTTATTATTTAAATAATGAAAAAGCAAGATTAAAATAGAGGAAATGAGTTCCTGATCAAAGGGTAAAAAAACTTTGAAGATTCATCCTCTTTGTTTTTTTGACATGGATCGCACGCTGATTGCAACGAATTCCGGTGTTTCGTTCATGCGCTATTCGCTCCGCCGGGGAAAAACCAGCCGTTGGAAAGTTTTCAGGTCCATGCTGGATTATATGCGTTACCGTTTTGACCTCCTGGATATGGATAAGGCCTACCGAGATTCTCTAAAACTTCTGGTGGGGGTCCGGGAGGAGGAGTTAATCCAATTCTGCCAGGAATGGTTTGAGGAAGTGATCAGGAATTTTATTTATCCCCAAGCTTTTGATTTCGTTCGCCAACATAAGGCCAGGGGGGAGACTGTGGTGATTATATCCAACGCCACGACCTATGCCGTACAGCCACTTGCTCGACACTTGGAAGTCGGCCACATTTTGGGCACCCGGCTGGAGGTTTGCAAAGGGCTCTTCACCGGCAACTATATCGAGCCCCTTTGTTTCCGTTGGGGGAAGATATTCTGGGCTGAGAAGCTCATCTGCGAATTAGGTGGGGAGTTCAGCGCCAGCACTTTTTACACGGATAGCATTACCGACCTTCCCCTCTTAGAACGGGTGAAGCACCCGAAAATTGTCAACCCAGATTTCAAACTCCGGGCTTTGGCCAAAAAACGCGGGTGGCCGATTCACGATTTTCGTTTGCCGAAATCTGGGAAAAAGATGGGTAAGGAATAAAGGAATAAAAAAGAAGGCATCCTTTACGGATGCCTTCTCTCCAAAGGTTAACCGTCTAAGTCTGAGTACAATTGTAGCTCTGGGGGCGGAGTAAGGAAGGATGAAATACTTTCCGGATATTTTCCCCTTCTTAGAAAATCTTGGTGATGCTGGTGATAGTTTTACCCGTAACCCAGACGTCAACCACGTCACCAACGTTGATCCCGGCAAGGTCTTTGGCTGCCTCCTTCCCAACGCTGAGCGTAACCTTTTTTTGCTTCTTCACCGAGTCCTGTTTGATGGTAACTTTTTTGGCTGCAGCATCGATGGAGACAACACTCCCTCCCATCCGGTACACAACGGGCTTGGGAGGAGCCTCTTTTTTCGCCGCCTCCGGTTTGGCCGCTTCTGGTTTCGCCTCTGCTGGTTTGGCGGGTTCGGCCGGTTTGGCGGGTTCAGAAGGCTTTGCTACCCCCGCTGGTTTCCCCGGCTCAGCCTTCTGCTGGGCGAAACCTATGCTTGTTAGAGAAAAAGCGAAGATGAGCCCAATCAAAACGATGGCCAGTTTCTTCATGATTCCCCTTCACCTCCTTTCTTTAAAAAATAAATGGACAAAAAAATCTTTTTTTAATAACTTATGTCAGAATACAACAAGGAAAAAATTATTTCAATAATTTTTTTATTTTCCTTCAACCTGAGGATTTCGTAGGCCAAAAGGGTTAAAATGCCTCGTAAAATTTCTGCCCCCAAAGGATTTTCCCGGGGAAGAATTTTTTTTGAACGATTGGTTCGGGAAGCTGTGGAATCCCTGCCAGGAGAACTGAAGAGTCAATTGGAAAATGTAGCCATTATTATTGAGGAAGACCCGCCGGCGTATCCAACCGAAAAGGGAGATCAGGGGCAAGAGTTATTGGGCCTCTATCATGGAATTATGAAAAAAGATCGAGGATTTTGGTATGGGAACGTCCTTCCTGACCGGATCGTCATCTACCGTAAACCTTTGGAGCGCATTAGCTCGAGTCTGCATGACCTTAGAAAAAACGTTCGTCAGACCGTAGCTCACGAGATTGGCCATTATTTCGGTTTTGATGAGGAAGAACTCCAGCGATTGGAAGAGGAAGATTTTTAGATGGTTGATCAATCCCAAGGGCAGCAGCAGGGGGAGGCGGAACAAAGAGGGCAAACTTTGGGGTATTTTTTTTGGAGCTCGGACGCTAAGTCCACCTTTAGCAGGTTGGCCATCGATGCCAGCCAGGCAAAAACGTCGGCCATCTCTTTCCCGACGTTCTCTTTTTCTCCCCGCCGGTAAGCCCGGGTGAGTTCCCCGACCTCCTCTAAAAACCAAAGGAAAGTTTTATCTGCCCCCCGTTTTTCATCCCGGGATTGGTAAAGTTCTTGGATCAAATTTTGGAATTCATTGATTTCCAAAATGGCCCCTCCTTAAGATATTTGTAACAAAAAAACAAAATATTTTACCTATCTATCATGATTCCTGGAATAAGGCAAGAGGGACAAAAGGATATTTTTTCTTGACAAAGAAACATTTCATTATATATTAAAGCTTTATCATTATTTTTGGAATCGAAAGAGAACCTTGAAATTTCGCGTTGAAGACATTGGCGGGGAAGAGCAAGAACAAACCTTGAGCCAAGAGGGAAACTGGTTAGAAGAGCGTCTGGCAGGAGAGCCTCAGAGGCCTTTTCGTTTTACCAGCCCAATCAAAATCCGTTTGCATCTCTCCCGATCGGGGAAGGTAATACTCCTGAGGAGCCGTATTGAAGCCAAGGTAGAGTGGATGTGTGCCCGATGCCTTGACCCTTTCTCCAGGACTTTGACCTCAGAATTCAAGACCAGTTTAAAGCCTAAACCCGATTTCCCCCTGCCGGAGGAAGTTGAATTAAACCGGGAAGACCTGGAAACCGAGTTTTATGAAGGGGAAGAGATTGAAGTTACCCCCTTGGTTCAAGATCAAATTTTGTTAACTCTTCCGGCCAAGGCCATATGTGATGAAGAGTGCCGGGGGGTATGTCCCAAGTGTGGCCAGAATCTAAACCGGGGAATCTGCCAGTGTTCGGAGAAGGTTACCGACCCCCGGTTCGAACTATTAAGGAACTTTCGGGTTCATTAAACGTGAGGTGATTTTCTTATGCCCAACCCCAAAAGGAGACATTCCAAGACCCGCAGGGATAAGCGGCGGACCCATGATCGTCTTGCTTCTCCCCAATTCTCAACTTGCCAGCAATGTGGGGAACCTAAAGCTCCGCACCGGATATGCCCCCATTGTGGCAGTTATAAGGGACGGACCGTCATCGAAGTAGAAGAAGCGTGAGGAAAACCGAAGGGATGAAAATCGCTATAGATGCCATGGGTGGAGACTTCGCTCCCCGTAGTATCGTGGAAGGGGCTATCCTGGCAGCTCGAGAGCACGGGATACCTGTGGTCCTGGTCGGGGAGGAAAAAACAATTCGCCAGGAAGCCGCAAGGGTTCCGGGGAGTGATTCCCTTCCGCTGACCTTCGTCCACGCCTCAGAAGCGGTGGGGATGGATGAATCCCCCTTGACAGCAATCCGGAAGAAGAAAGATTCTTCGATTAAAGTAGCTTTTGATCTCCTTAAGAAAGGAGAGGTTTCAGCGGTGGTTAGTGCAGGAAATTCGGGAGCGGTTTTAGCCACCGCGGTCTTTGTGTTAGAAAAATTGACGGGTGTGGACCGACCCGCCATCGGGACCATCTTTCCCACCTTGAAAGGCTCTACCCTATTACTCGATGCCGGAGCCAACGTAGACTGCAAACCTTTTCACCTGGTCCAATTTGCCCTTATGGGCGATGCCTACGCCAAATACATCTTGAAAAAAGAAAAGCCTATAGTCGGTCTTTTGAGCAACGGCGAAGAAGAATCCAAAGGGAATGAGCTGATCCGGGAGACCAACGCTATTCTGAAAAGAAGTTCGATAGGATATGTTGGCCCAGTAGAGGGCAAGGATATCTTCAATGGCCGGGCGGATGTGGTTATTTGCGATGGGTTTGTAGGCAACGCCGCTTTGAAGATTTGTGAGGGCTTGGCCGAGGCCATCGGGGCAATGATTCGACAAGAGCTGGAAGCCAGCCTGAGAGCCAAGATCGGGTATTTCTTCGCCCGACATGCAGTGAACGAAATCAAGAAAAAACTTGATTATTCAGAATACGGCGGTGCCCCCCTCTTAGGGGTTAACGGGGTCGTCATCATCGGCCACGGGCGCTCTTCTGCCAAGGCCATTAAGAATGCCATCCGCCTAGCCCATGAGTTTGCTCAGATCGGCCTCCCTACGCTCCTGGTTCGAAACTTGGAAGAAAATCAAGACCTCCAACGGCTTGGCGGAAAGAATTTAGTCAAAGTTTGGGAGCAGATCAAAGAAAAAATCATCAGCTGAAGAGGTCGCTCTTAAGGCATCTCCCTCTATTCTTGCCTTCAGTGGGAAGGGGGTGCCCGAAGAAGGGAAGGATATAATGATCAGGTCGCGGATAATTGCCACGGGGTCCTATGCTCCCCCCAAAGTTTTAACTAATTTTGACCTGGAAAAAATGGTAGAAACTACGGATGAATGGATTATCTCTCGCTCAGGGATCCGGGAACGCAGGATTGTAGAAACAAACGTTTCCACCTCTGACCTGGGAACGCAGGCAGCCCTTCGAGCATTAAATGCGGCGGGTCTATCACCCGAAGATCTTGATTTCATCATCACTGGAACGAACAGTCCGGACATGTTCTTTCCATGCACAGGATGTTTCATCCAGGCCAAAATCGGGGCCAAGAAGGCCGCCGCTTTCGATGTCTCCGCCGGATGCACGAGTTTTATCCACGCCCTCTCTTTAGCGGACAAGTTCATCAAAGAGGACCCGAGCCGTAAGGTCATGGTTCTGGGCGCGGAGATCATGTCTAAAGTGACGGACTGGACCGACCGGGCCACTTGTGTCCTTTTCGGGGATGGAGCGGGGGCCATCATCCTTGCGGGCGAGGAAGGAGAGCGGGGGGTGCTTTCTACCCACCTGCATTCTGACGGTTCCCTGTGGGAATTGCTTTACATGCCTGGAGGGGGATCAGCGAATCCATCTTCGTACGAGACCGTGGATAAGCGCATGCATTACATCAAGATGGCCGGAAACCAGCTCTTTAAAGTGGCGGTGCGGGCTTTGGCCGACGTCTCGCAGGAAGCGCTGAAATTTAACGGCCTGAAGAGCGAAGACATCGACATCATGATTCCCCATCAGGCCAACACGCGCATTATCGAGGCGGCGGCCAAACTAATTGGTTTTCCCATGGAGAAGGTTTTTTTAAACATCGAGAAATACGGAAATACTTCCTCGGCCACCATTCCCATTGCCATGGATGAGGTACAGCGAGAGGGCAAAGTAAAGGCGGGAGACTTGATGCTCCTGTGCTCCTTCGGCACGGGAGTCACCTGGGGGTCGGCAGTTATCCGCTGGTGAGGAATAGTGTAAGTGTGAGTGTCAGTGGATGGTTTTTACACTGACACTCACACTCATCACTTAATAAGTAGATGGGAGGAGAATGGATTATTTTTTGAACGAAGACCAGAAGGCCATTCGGGATTTAGCGCGGAAAATTGCCCAGGAAAGGGTGATCCCCGTGCGGGCGGAGTTAGATGAAAAAGAGGAATTTCCCTGGGGACCTTTGAAATATTTGGCCGCTGTCGGTCTTTTCGGGGTCTACATCCCTGAAGAGTACGGCGGCCTGGGGTATGGATCTTTCGAGAACTGCCTGGCCATCGAAGAAATTTCCCGTGCCTGTATCGGTGTCTCCGTATCCTTTGCCGCCTCCGGTTTAGGATCTTATCCCTTGCTCCTCTTTGGTAGTGAAGAGCAGAAGAAAAAATACCTGCCGGACGTGGCCTCCGGTCGGAAACTGGCAGCGTTCGGCTTAACGGAAGCAGGCGCTGGGAGCGACGCCGGAGGAATTCGTACCACAGCCAAGCGCGATGGAAACGATTATATCCTCAACGGAACGAAGCAGTGGATCACCAACGGGGGAGAGGCGGAGATTTATTCGGTGATCGCCCTGACCGACAAAGCCAAAGGCCCGCGCGGAGCCAGTGCCTTCATTTTAGAGAAGGACATGCCCGGGTTTACCTTTGGGAAAAAAGAAAAAAAATTGGGTATCCGCTGTTCGGCCACCCGGGAGCTCGTCTTCGAGGACTGCCGGGTCCCCAAGGAAAATATGATCGGTCGGGAAGGAATGGGATTTATCGTGGCGATGCGGACGCTGGATAAAACCCGCCCGGGGATTGGCGCCCAGGCTGTTGGTTTAGCCCAAGGGGCTTTTGAAGCAGCGGTGGAGTATGCCCGGGAGCGCCAGCAATTCGGAAAACCGATCATTTCTTTCCAGGCGGTCCAGCATATCCTGGCCGACATGGCCGCCCAGATTGAAGCCGCTCGGGCTCTGGTTTATGCCGTAGCGCGGTGGGTGGATACAAATCCTAAAGACATCTCCAAATACTCAGCCATTTCCAAGCTTTTCCCCACCGATGTGGCTATGAAGGTCACGGTGGATGCGGTGCAGATTTTCGGCGGCTATGGGTTCATGCGGGAGTACCCCGTAGAAAAGATGATGCGCGACGCTAAAATTTTGCAGATTTACGAAGGAACGAACCAAATTCAACGCAACGTCATCGGCCAGGCTTTGATCAAGGAGTACGCCAGCAAATGAAGAAGGTGGGATTCGTCTTCCCGGGGCAAGGTTCCCAGTACGTGGGCATGGGAAAAGACTTTTCCGACCGTTTTCCCGCGGCCCGGGAAGTCTTTGAAGAAGCGAATGAAGCCCTGGGTTATGACCTCGCTGCCCTGTGCTTCCAAGGGCCGGAAGAAGACCTAAAACTTACCGCCAACACTCAGCCGGCCATCCTGACCGCATCCGTTGCCACGCTGCGAGTCATGCAGGTGGATAGAGAACTGATTCCTGTAGCCACGGCGGGACACAGCCTTGGAGAATACGGAGCCCTGGTTGCTTCGGGCGGATTACGTTTTGCCGATGCCGTGCGGCTGGTGCATCTTCGAGGGAAGTTTATGCAGGAAGCGGTTCCGGTCAGTGGGGGAGCGATGGCAGCCATCCTGGGGATGAGCGGGCCTGAGGTGGAGGCCCTGTGCCAAGAGGCGGCTCAGGGGGAAGTACTTTCCCCGGCCAACTATAACTCTCCAGGTCAAATTGCCATCGCCGGGCATCGCACAGCCGTGAACCGGGCAGTGGCAATCGTTTCCCAACAGGCTGGGAAGAAAGCAGTTTTGCTCCCGGTTAGCGCTCCCTTCCATTGCGCCTTGATGAAGCCTGCGGCTGAGCGGTTGAAAGAAGAGCTGGCCAAGGTAGAAATGGGAGATTTGCATATTCCAGTTCTATCCAATGCGGAAGCTGATTTTTACCCCGGGAAAAGTAAAATTTGTGAGTTGCTGGTCAAGCAAGTTGACCATCCAGTGCGCTGGGAAGAGTGTATGCAAAAACTCATCCATACGGGTGCCAACCTGGTTCTGGAAGTGGGGCCCGGGAAGGTACTAACCGGCTTGATGCGCCGAATCAGCAAAGATTTAAAAGTGGCCAACGTGGAGGATGGGCCGAGCTGGGGAAAAGCCCAGGCGCTGTTGCCAGAGGAATAAGGTCATTTACGAACTACGATCGGATCATTTTTTTGCCACAGAGATCACCGAGAACACAGAGAAAATATCGTTTTAATTAAGAATAAATATTTGAACTTTATCCTTTTCTTATTCTGTGAACTCGGTGTCCTCTGTGGCTAAAAAAAGTTAAGAAGGAATAGAAACCATGAAACTCAAAGGAAAAGTGGCTTTGATCACCGGTGGGGCCCAGGGCATCGGGAAGGCCATTGCCTTGCTTTTTGCCCGTGAAGGGGCGCAAGTCGTGATAGCGGATATCAACCTGGAGAAAGCCCGGGAGACCTGCCAGGAAGTTGAATCTCTCGGCGGGGAAGCGCTGGCCGTGGGGGGAAACGTAGCCGGTGCCAAGGAAGCTGAAACCATGGTGCAAAAAGCCTTAGACCAATTCGGCCGCCTGGACATCCTCGTTAATAATGCAGGAATTACCCGGGATCAGGTTCTTTTGCGCATGAAGGAAGAGGATTGGGATCTGGTGATTGCCGTAAATCTGAAGGGAGCGTTTCTGTGCACCAAAGCTGCCTTGCGCCCTTTTCTCAAACAAAAAAGTGGCAAGGTGGTCAACATCGCTTCCGTCACCGGCGAGATGGGCAATGCCGGGCAGGCCAATTACGCCGCCTCCAAGGCTGGCCTAATCGGTTTCACCAAATCCATCGCCCGGGAATATGCCAGCCGAAACATCCAGGTGAATGCTGTGGCCCCGGGTTTCATCGATACCGCCATGAGCCAAGCCATCCCCCCGAAGGGTCGAGAATTCTTGATCAAACAGATTCCTATGGAAAGACTGGGTACTCCCGAGGATGTTGCCGAGGCAGTGCTTTTTCTGGCCAGCCCAGCGGCCGATTATATCACCGGTCAGGTGTTGAGCGTCAATGGCGGGATGTATATGTGATCCGGTAGGGAAAAAAACAAGGGAGTAATGGATTATCCTATTGACACCCTTGGTTAAAAAAAGTAAAAAGAATTCATTTCGTAGTTTTATTAAGATTTATCGGGAAGAATTCAAAAGGAGGTGCGATCGTGGAAAAATCAGTGGAACGGAGGGTGATCGAGATCATCGTGGAGCAGTTGGGGGTGAGCGCGGAAGAAGCGACCCTGGAAGCTTCCTTCATTGATGATCTGGGCGCCGATTCATTGGATTTGGTAGAACTGATCATGGCCATGGAGGAGGAATTTGGAGTGGAGATCTCCGACGAAGATGCGGAGAAGATCCAGACCGTCCAAGATGTGGTCAATTATATCAATCAACATATCTGAAAGAAATCAAACGAGTTCCCGCGGGGGAGTAATGGAAAGCGGACGGCGGGGGGTTTGAACTCGGGGATATGAGGATGTTTCTTTGTTGGGATCGGGAGGTCTTATGTTGAGCCGAAGAGTGGTGATTACGGGGCTCGGGATGGTGTCTCCCTTGGGCATAGGCGTGGAAAAGACCTGGCAGGCGCTCATCCAGGGGAAATCCGGCGTAGTTCGGATCACCAAGTTCGACCCCACAGGATTCGATACTCAGATCGCCGCAGAAGTCAAAGACTTCGTCCCAGAAAATTTCATGGAAAAAAAAGAAATCAAGCGGATGGACATCTTCATCCAGTATGCCATGGCTTCCGCCATGATGGCCATGGAAGATGCCCAACTCCCCATTACCCCGCAGAATGCCGACCGGGTGGGGGTGGTCGTAGGCGCCGGGCTGGGCGGATTGACTACCATCGAGTCTTTCCATAAGATCCTTATGGAAAAGGGGCCCGGCCGGATTTCTCCTTTTTTTATCCCCGCGCTCATTGTCAACGAAGCCCCGGGGCAGATCTCCATTCGCTTCGGAGCCAAAGGGCCGAATTATTCGGTGGTCACAGCCTGCGCTACGGGAAACCATAACATCGGAGATGCCTGGCGGATGATCCAGCAGGGCGATGCCGATGCGATAATCGCTGGAGGGGTGGAAGCGACAATCACTCCCCTGGCGGTCAGTGGGTTTAATGCCATGAAAGCTTTATCCACCCGCAATCATGAGCCGGAAAAAGCCTCGCGACCTTTCGACAAAGACCGGGATGGATTCGTAATGGGGGAAGGTTGCGGCATCATCATCCTGGAGGAGATGAACCAAGCCCTGGACCGAGGGGCTAAGATTTACGCGGAAATCATTGGCTACGGCCTCAACGGCGATGCCTACCATATCACCGCTCCCGCACCGGACGGGGAGGGGGCGGCCCGCTGCATGGCTATGGCCCTGAAAAGTGCCGGGATCAGCCCGGAGGAAGTAGATTACATTAATGCCCATGGAACTTCGACGGATTACAATGATCTCTACGAAACGATGGCGATCAAGGCGGTTTTTAAAGAGCACGCCAAGAAACTGGCGGTGAGCTCCACCAAATCCATGACGGGCCACCTCTTGGGGGGAGCCGGTGGGGTGGAGGCGATTTTCACTGTCTTGACCATCCACCGAGGAGTGATTCCTCCGACGATTAACTACGACACCCCGGACCCCGAGTGCGATTTGGATTACGTGCCCAATGTAGCCAGGATGGCAGACGTGCGAGTAGCTTTATCCAATTCTTTTGGCTTCGGGGGCACCAACGCCGTCCTCATTTTCAAAAAATTTGAACCGTGACATGAAAATTGTCCTCGGCAGCGACCATGCCGGCTTTAAGCTGAAGGCAGACCTACGGGATTACCTGGTTGAGCAAAATATCGCTATCTTCGATATGGGTGTGGCAGAGGAAATCCCAGCAGATTACCCCGAAATTGCCCGAGCTGTAGCCGAGAAGATTTCCCAAAAAGAATTTGAACGAGGAATCCTGATCTGTGGTAGCGGAATCGGTATGTCCATCGTGGCCAATCGTTTCCCTGGCGTTAGGGCAGCACTCTGTCATGATCTTTACACAGCCCGGATGAGCCGGGAGCATAATGACGCCAACCTTTTAGTTTTAGGTGGACGTTTGATCGGGAAGGGGCTGGCCAGAGAGATGATCAAGGTTTGGCTGGAGAGTGTCTTTCAGGGTGGCAATCATCAAAGAAGGCTGGATCAGATAGAGTCCCTGGACAATGAAATGAAGGAGCGCAGGGAAAAGTAACACGGCGGGATTCTTTTTAAGCGGTGCGGCAAGTAAACGAGGTTTTCCATGAATCGCCCAACCTGGGAAGAATATTTTATGAACATTACCTGCTTGGTAGCCAAAAGGGCTACTTGTATCCGTCGGCAAGTGGGAGCTGTCCTGGTCATGGATAAACGAATTTTGGCCACGGGTTATAACGGGGCCCCTTCGGGCCTGGCCCATTGCCTGGAAGTGGGCTGCCTGAGAGAAAGGAATCAGATTCCTTCGGGAGAACGCCACGAACTCTGCCGGGGATTGCATGCCGAGCAAAACGCCATCATCCAGGCCGCTTTCCACGGGATTCGTATTCAGGGCGCTACCCTTTATTGCACCAACCTGCCTTGCGCGATCTGCACCAAAATGATCATTAATGCCGGAATCAAGGGGATCATCTACGAGAGCGGCTACGGGGATGAATTGTCCAGGGAGATGTTGACGGAGGCCCGCATTCCCATCCGTCAGCGGCTTAGGGATTAATAAAAAAATTTTACCAATTATTCCTCAGACTCCATCTATTATGGCCAACCCCCAATCTGCTCTCTATGGGCTTTCTTTAGAAAAAAAGGTATGGTATGAAAAGATGTTAGCCGAGAGCTTAGAGAGCGACTCCTTCCTGTAACCACGTTTCTAAGCCAAGAGGGGTAGAGGGAAAAATGGAAACGGAAAAAGAAGAGAAAGAGAGGAAAGCCCGTTTCGGAATTGCCAATTTTGAACGGCGAGGGCACCCCAGATTTTCAGTGGATTTACCCATTGAATATTATCGAGTCAACTCCCCCAACGGCCATCAAGGTCGCGCAGGCAATGCCAGCGAAAGTGGGTTGATGGTATACTTGGCGGAAAAGCCTGAAATGGGCCAATTTTTGAAGGTGAAACTCTTTTTCCCTTCCGCTCCTGATTTGCATACCATTGAGATGCTTGCCCAGGTGGTTTGGGTGGATTTGCATTTAGGTGGAAATGGAGATTACCGGACCGGGGTGAAATTTATCGACATCTCTCCGGAGGATGTAAATAAGTTGAAAAGCTTTTTGAGTAGTCTTTCTCGGATTTAAATTCACTCCTATTCCCATGAACCATTCAACCCATTCAAGGTAGCCTAAGTTGCGTTGTCCATTCTGCCAGCATATAGATGATCGGGTCATTGATTCTCGCTTAAGCAAGGAGGGAAACATGATCCGTCGTCGCCGGGAATGCGCGAATTGCCAGCGCCGGTTTACTACCTATGAACGAGTAGAAGAGACCCTACCTCTGGTCGTCAAAAAGGATGGGCGGCGGGAGGCCTTCGATCGAGGAAAAATCCTTGCTGGGTTGCACAAAGCCTGCGAAAAGCGTCCCATAAGCGTCGAGGTTCTGGAAAAACTTGTGGACCGCGTCGAGCAACGGTTGGAAGAAGCAGGAGAGCGGGAAGTACCCAGCCGGGAAATTGGGGAGCAGATCATGGGGGAACTCCAGAACCTTGATGAAGTGGCGTATGTCCGTTTTGCCTCAGTTTATCGCTCGTTTAAGGATGTGAACGAGTTCATGAACGAGGTGAAGGAGTTGCTGGGAAAAGGGCAGAAAGGGAAGAAAGAATAGGGTTCGAGGATTCGAGGGGTCACCCCTTGAACCCTTGGCCCGTTGAACCCTATTTACAAGGTATCCAGTGAGCCCTATAAAGTCTGACCAAAAATTCATGCGCTTGGCCCTTCGCCTGGCTAAGCGGGGTATGGGGAGGACGAGTCCCAACCCAATGGTCGGGGCTGTTGTCGTCAAAAAGAAGGACCTTGTGGGGCAAGGTTACCATCATCGTGCCGGAGAACCCCATGCGGAGGTTTTAGCGCTCAGACAGGCCGGTGAATCTGCTCGGGGAGCAACCCTCTACCTCAATTTAGAACCCTGTAACCACTTTGGGAAAACCCCTCCTTGTACCCGGGCTATTTTAAAGGCTGGGATTAGACGGGTGGTAGCGGGAATGAAGGACCCCAACCCCCTGGTTGCGGGACGCGGAATCAGGCAGTTGAGAAGAGCCGGGATTCGGGTTGATGCGGGGGTCCTGGAAAAGGAATGCCAGGAATTGAACGCTCCCTTCTGTAAATTTATTACTACCCAAAGACCTTTCGTGATCCTGAAAATAGCCGCCAGCCTTGATGGCAAGGTGGCCACAAGGTCCGGCGATTCGCGCTGGATCTCCAGCGAAGCTTCCCGGGATTATGTCCACCGCCTGCGCCAAAACTTGGACGCAGTGATGGTAGGGATCGGTACGGTCCTGCAAGATGATCCGCTGCTGACCGTCCGGATCCCGGGGGTAAAACGGCCTCGCCATCCCCTGCGGGTTATCGTCGATAGCCGACTACGAATTCCTCTTACCTCCCGGTTGGTCCGCACAGCGGGGCAATACTCCACGCTGGTCGCCACTACCCACGCTGCTTCTTCTTCCAAGATGAAGCGATTGACCAAAGCAAAACTGGAAGTGTTGGTCATCGCCAACGATGCTCGGGGACGGGTGAGCCTAAAAGCCCTGATGGGAGAACTTGCCCGCCGGAATATTGTTTCGGTCCTGCTGGAAGGCGGGCCCACCTTAAACGCCAGCGCCCTCCGGGAAAAATTGGTCGACCGGTTGCTGTTTTTCCTATCTTCAAAGATTGTTGGCGGGCAAAAAGCGTTGAGCATGATTGGCGGGGAAGGGGTTCAGCAAATTAAAGATGCCGAGCCAGTAAGGATATTGAAGGTCCGGCGCCTTGGCCCAGACCTCTTGATTGAAGGAGTCATTGCTAAAGCCGAATAGGTTTTGCCAACAAAGTCAAGGATATGTTAGAATCAAAAAAATGCCCTTTTTAAACTTTAGGCACCTGTTTTATGTTCACCGGCCTGATTCAGGACATAGGAAAAATACAATCCATTGAGCGAAGGGGTGGAGGAGTTTCTCTGGCGATTACCACCCAACTCGACCTTAGCTCGGTGAAAATCGGAGATAGTATATCTGTGGGTGGGGTTTGTCTGACCGTGGTGAAGCTTTCCGGCCGTACCTTCACCGTGGAAGTATCTCCAGAGACATTAAAGCGTACGACCCTTGCCAACGCCAAGACCGGCCAGCCCGTTAACTTAGAGATGGCTTTGAGGATGTCCGATCCCTTGGGCGGACATCTTGTAGCCGGGCATGTGGATGGAACGGGGGAGATTGAAGAGATTTCACCTGAAGGAAACTCTTTACGCTATCGCTTTCGAATTCCGTTGGAGATTGGCCGATACTTGATCGAGAAAGGCTCCGTCGCCGTGGACGGAATCAGCCTGACCGTGGCCGAATGCCATGATCAAGAGTTCAGCGTAAGCATCCTTCCCCACACGGCGGAGAGGACGACCCTGGGGAAAAAGAAAGCCGGAGAGAAGGTGAACCTGGAGAACGATTTAATCGCCAAATATGTGGAGAAATTTGTACGTCAGGCGGATGCGCCGGCACAGCAAAGCACGCGGATCAATGCCGCGTTCTTGGCCGAGCACGGTTTTACCAAATAAAATTTTCATGATGAAAATCCCCCCTTCGCCCCTCTTTAATAAAGGGGGGAGTGGGGGGATTTGAAAGTTATTTTCTACGCAATGGAGTAAAAAATCATGCCAGTCAGCACTATCGACGAAGCATTGTTGGATATTCGTAAAGGGAAAATGGTTATCCTGGTGGATGACGAGGACCGGGAGAACGAAGGGGACCTCTGCCTGGCCGCGGAGAAAGCGACTCCCCAGGCGATCAACTTCATGGCCAAGCACGGGAGAGGGCTAATCTGCCTTTCCCTGACCGAGGATAAAGTTAAGGAGCTGCAGCTTCCCTTGATGGTCTCGGATAATACCTCGGCTTTCCAGACCGCCTTCACGGTCTCCATCGAGGCCAAACGAGGGGTAACGACAGGAATTTCAGCTGCCGACCGGGCAACAACAATCTTGACGGCTATCGCTGAGGGCGCCAAACCGGAAGACCTGGTTCGTCCCGGACATGTCTTTCCCCTCCAGGCCAAACGGGGAGGTGTTCTCGTCAGGACAGGACAGACCGAAGGTTCAGTGGACCTGGCGCGGTTGGCTGGTTTGAAACCGAGCGGCGTCATCTGCGAGATTATGAACGACGACGGGACCATGGCCCGGATGCCCGATCTGGGAATTTTTGCCAAGAAGAATACCGTGAAAATCGTGACCATCGCTGATCTCATTAAATACCGGCTGCAAAACGAATGCCTGGTCTATCGGGCGGCCGTCACCAAGTTACCCACAGTTTACGGCGGGGAATTTAAAGCCATTGCCTATGAGAACGAAGTGGATATCCAGCAGCACCTGGCTTTAATCAAAGGGGAAATTCATCCAAGAGATGCGGTTCTGGTACGGGTTCACTCGGAATGCTTGACGGGAGACGTCTTCGGTTCGCAGCGTTGTGATTGCGGCAAGCAGTTGCACACGGCCATGCGCATGGTGGCCAAAGAAGGAAAGGGCGTAATCGTTTACATGCACCAGGAGGGGCGGGGAATCGGGTTGATCAACAAGATGAAGGCCTATGCCCTCCAGGATCAAGGGCAGGACACTGTCGAGGCCAACGCGGCTTTAGGGTTTGAGCCTGACCTGCGGGATTACGGGCTGGGAGCCCAGATTTTAAGGGATCTGGGGGTGCAGAGGATCCGTCTGCTGACCAACAATCCCAAAAAGATCGTGGGTCTTCAAGGGTACGGCTTGGAGGTTGTGGAACGAGTGCCTATCGAAATCAAACCCGGCCGTAAGAACATTTCCTATCTTAAAACCAAGAAGAAAAAGATGGGGCATTTGCTGACGATCGACTGAATAGCGATCAGCCATCAGCATTCAGCGGTCAGCAAGGAAGAAAATGAATTAATATTTAGCTGAGAGCTGAAAGCTTTTTATTGATCACGGATCACTTACATATAAAAGGGAGGGTAAACCAATGCCCAAAGTGATGGAAGGAAAGCTGAACGCCAAAGGGATGAAGTTCGGGATCGTGGTCAGTCGGTTTAATGACTTTATCTGCGAACGTCTTCTGGCCGGAGCTCTGGATGCGCTCCTGCGCAATGGAGCAGAGGAGAAGGACATCGAAATCCTTAAAGTACCCGGAGCCTTCGAAATACCCCAGGTGACCCGGAAAATGGTCTTAGCGAAAAAATACGACGCGGTCATATGCCTGGGGGCGGTCATCCGCGGGGCAACACCGCATTTCGATTACATCGCCGCCGAGGTATCCAAAGGGATCGCCATGATCGGGATGGAAAGCGAAATCCCGGTGGCTTTTGGTGTCCTCACCACCGACAACCTGGAACAGGCCATCGAACGGGCGGGATCCAAAGCCGGGAACAAAGGATGGGACGCCGCTCTCTCAGCCATCGAGATGGCCAATCTTTACCGGGAAATGAAAGAGAAAAAGTAATTTTTATCGCCACAGAGGTCACAGAGTTCACAGAGATAAGAATATAATTAAAGCCAAAAAAACAAAAAGCAAACCCAAAATTGAATTTTTTTGGGCTTTTGATTTGGTATTTTGCTCTGAGATCTCGGTGTGCTCTGTGGTTAAAAAGGTTTTTTATGGGCATTCGGCGGAGAGCGAGGGAGATCGCCCTCCAGGTTCTTTACCAATTGGATGCAAGCCAAGAGAGGGCCAAAGAAGTTTTAGACCTCTACTGGGAAAATTTTGAACCCACGCCGAAAGCCCGGGAATTTTGCCAGCGATTAGTGGAGGGCGTTGGCCAGAACCAGGGACAGATTGACCGGCTCATCGAGGAGAATTCCGAAAATTGGACTCTCAAACGCATGGCCATGGTGGACCGCAATATTTTGCGCTTGGCCACTTTTGAACTTCTGCAATGTCCAGACATTCCTTTCAAAGCCACCCTTAACGAAGCGATTGAATTAGCCAAAAAATTCGGCGCGGATGACTCCGGCGCTTTCATCAACGGCATTCTGGATAAAATTCATTCCATCCTGGTGGCGGCTGGGAACGAACACCAGGCGAA
>JAURYC010000287.1 GCA_030654105.1 Deltaproteobacteria bacterium | reverse complement strand
ACTCGTTTATGATTACGAATAAGCGTCATTCTGCAACTTCGCAGCAGAATGACGCTTATTCGAAACCTACACCCTTTGTCAAAATCTTTCAACCGATGCTTTCAGGAAAAAATTGATAGTGTTCAGCGGATCAAGACTTGATTTTTACATGTTTTGTGATTTTGGAATTCAATTCTCGGCCCATTCCCACTGCACCCTATCTTGAGCAATAGGTTGGAGACAAATATTTCCTTCTTGAATAAGAGGTTGCAAATGTTTTTCCACTTCCCTTATTTTCATTCCTAAGCGTGGAGCGATAGATTTAACCGGACCTTTCAAACCATTGGATTCCCGGAGAGTGTTTCCATGACGCTCTAAGATCTCTTCTCCAATCAGGCGCCGCAAAAAATTCCAGTGGCGGTAACGCTGGAGTTCATCCCGATGCTCCTTGCCGAGCCTCCCTCGACCTTCCGCCTCCAGGAGATCTTGTAAATATTGGCTTATACCTCTGCGGTAATTATTCACAGCCCTACTTAGATGCCACGGCTTAACAGTCGGAGTGGCTGTTATAGGATGTCCTTGCCCATAGAGACTCCAGTCGCTGGAAAGAATCTGGATTCCCCATTCCGCGGCTTGCTCTCTTATCTCGGTTCCCACGTACGGGGTAAGCAGGTTCAGGCTATAAGGAACCCGCAAGGAGTCGGCAAATTTTAAGGTCTGGCGCAAGGTTTGGGGAGTTTCACCCGGAAGACCTAATACGAAGGAAGCCAGGACTCCAATACCCGCGTCGCGAGCCATCTCCACCGCCCGGCGAGTTTGCTCTGGGGTGATACCTTTGCGGATATGTTGTAAGATCTCCGGGCTTCCGCTCTCAGCCCCAAAGAGGATTCGTTCGCAGCCCGCTTGGCGCATCCGCGACAAGAGTTCCGGATCGACTGAATCTACCCGGGCATAGGCTCGCCATTTTACGGCAAGACCACTATCGTCCAACTCCTGGCAGATGGCCAAGGTCCGCTCCCTCCGGAAAGTAAACAGGTCATCTTCCACCCGGATGCGCCGGAACCCCTGGTTTACCAGGGCCTCCATTTCATCCACTACCGACGCTGGGCTGCGGAACCGGCCTTTGGCCCCGATCATCTTGCGGCCCACGCAGAAGACACACCGGTGAGGGCAGCCCCTGGAGGTAAGGACGCTCGCTCCATCCCCGAAAGCTCTATACTGGGAGAGTTTGAGCAGATGCCACGCCGGCTACTCTCTCGCACCTTTTCCATCAATTCAACCAGGGTCTCCTCTCCTTCTCCCCGGACGATTACATCAACCCAGGTATGATGCCGGAGAATATCTTCATCAGCGAAAGAAACGTGGGGTCCCCCCCATACCGTAACAGCACCGGGACAAAGTCGCTTCACCATTTGCAGCATCCGTGAGGCCATGGCGAGATTGATCGAAAACGAAGTGATCCCCACAACCTGTGGATCCAAACGTTGAAGGGTGCGTTTCAGACGCCTCAGTGGCGAACGGCAGAGTTGTGCATCCTCCAAAAAAACCTCGTGCCCGGCTTTTTCCAGCCGAGCGGCCAGGTAGAGGAGCCCGAGGGGCATAGTGAGGCTTTCGCATACGGGATAGGGTGGGTTAACCAAGAGGATGCGCATGAATTCTTCCTTATTTTTTTTTCGATCATATACATCCTTTTCCAAATAGTCAATGAAGGCAGGATTAAGGGTATTACAGATTGCGGAATGCCGAATGCGGAATGCGGATTTGGGTATGAGGAATAAATCAGGATGAATTTTGTTTCGATTTGTTTTAAAATAAATCAAAAAGACTGTGAAAGGTTAGTCATGTCAAAATTTACCATTCTTTTTCTGACGTTAATTTTATTAAACTCCCCAAACCAATCGGATCGTCTTCATGCTTTCAGCCCTACCGGCTGCGAAGGAGATTGTGCCAAGTGTCATTCCCTCAATGACCAGGACGTGAAAGTAATTTTACAAAGAATGAAAAAACCGCAAGCGGAGATCCTCAATATTGAATTAAGTCCGATCAAGGGGCTCTGGGAGATATCGGTTGACGATAAGGGGAAAAGGGGCCTGTTTTACGTAGATTTTTCCAAAAAATATCTCATCCCCGGTCCCATCATTGAAATCAAAAGTGGGTCGAACATAACCTTGGAGCATTTCAAAAAGTTACAGGAGAGTAAAAAGGTAGATTTTTCCCGGATTCCGTTGACTACCCCCTTAGTCATGGGCAACCGGCTGGCCCCCCAAAAGGTGGCTGTGTTTACCGACCCGGATTGTTCTTTTTGCAAGACACTCCATCAAGAGATGGAGAAGGTTGTGAGAGAAAGAAAAGACATTGCCTTTTACCTCATTCTTTTCCCCTTGCCTTTTCACCAGGATGCCTACTGGAAATCGAAGAGTATCGTGTGTAACCAATCCTTAAAGATGCTGGAAGATGCTTATGCCCATAAGGAAATTTTTCGAACAGAATGTGATACGAAGGAAATCGATTCCAACATAAAACTGGCTGAATCGCTTGGTATTACCGGAACCCCCACCCTGGTGTTTTCCGATGGGAGAGTGCATAGCGGCACCCTCCCTGCCAATCAAATCATCGCCCTCATCCCGGGGGGCCGATAAATGAATTAAAAATAGTGCCGATGCTGCCGGCGCCCATCGCCCTGGCCGCCGGTCTACGACGAAGGCGGAATCCAAATGCCCAAAGCATCTTACGCGAATTTTTGCAAGAAGCACTAAAGTTTCCCTGTGGCTATATAGAGAGGATCTTCTTCGTCAATAGTCCGGATGATGTCTTTATACAACCGCTTTTTCATCTGCCGGATGATCATTCTTTGCTTATCCAAAGTCTTAGCGAACGCCAGGGCCTCGTTCATCAGGTCATTGATGTGGCAGGCTTTCATCACAATATGGTGCGCTTCACACTCCTGGCCTGTTAAGCGCTTGCCGGTATATTGCATTTCCTCAAATTTATACATCGGAATGGCCTTTTTGATTAAGGCAATCATCCCGGGAAGAAACGGGATATTGAGGTCTACCTCGGGAAAACAGAAGAACCCCCGGTCCGTCCGCATGAAGCGGAAATCGAAGGCACAGGCCAAAATGGCCCCGCCGGCAAAAGCATGCCCGGTGATGGCGGCAATGGTGGGCATGGGATAAAGAAGAATCCTTTTAAAGAGATCATTTAATTTGAATAGAAAAGCTTTAATGGGCTCCTTCTCACCGGATTTTAGAAGCGGAGCTATCCAGTTCAAGTCTATGCCGTTGCAAAAAATTTTTTCATCCGTTGCGCGAACAACAAGCGTGCGGGCCTCGGTCTCCTGCTCGATGGTATCCAAAACCCGGAGAAAGGCTTCTAAAAATTCAGGGTTGAACCGGTTCTCCCCATCATTCAAACTGACCACCGCCACTTTTTCATCCAAAATGAATTCTACTTTGGCCATTCGGCAACCTCCCAATTAGTTAAAGTACTTTTGCCCTCTCCCCCGTTTGCGAGGGAGAGGGGAAGGGTGAGGGGGCTTAAATTTAGTGGACTCAAGTGCCCCAATCATATCATGTAGATTAACGCAGAGAAAAAATTGTTTTACTTCCTTGCGACTCTCAACGGGTGAATGGGGAAGATGTTGTTAAGGTTGCTCCACCGTTCCTCTTGGTTCAATGGCATCAAAATATCCTTGACACCGAGCCTTTTTTCATTTAGGTTTTCAATCGTCTATCTCGTTCCTGTCTTGGTTGACGAACCCATCAATTTTGTTTCATTAGGTTTTTGGATAGCAGTATGTTCTCTTCCTATCTTTTCACGGAAATGAATTAAAAGAGTCCAGGAGGTACATTAACATGGCCGAAGAAAAGAGAATCGGGTATCAGGTGGTGGGCACGATCAAAAGTATAAAGGGCCATTGCAACGCGGGGCATAAAGTTGGGCAGCAGATTGAACTTGACGGGCATAAGACGGGGGGAATGTGTGGTTTCTTCTACCATGATATCTTTCCCTATATCATTATGCTCCAGTTTGGAGGCGGATTCCCGGTCGAATGGGGTGGCCCGGACGTTGTCGAGCTCGAATGCATGGACCGGGCGAACGCCGTTAAAATCGAGCTACGGCGAATGAAGAAATAAACGGATATCGGTAGGCTCTTTTACTTTTTACGCCTTGCGCAGCAACCCAGCATGGACCAGTAGGGAATAGATGGTGGTTAAACCCAACGTAATAAGAGTAAATTGAGGGTCCGCACCCCGGAAAAGACGGGTCAATTCGTAAATGCTGGCGATGGGTGGCATGGAGGCAGTCCCCAAATGGAGAGCCATGCCGGGTTGAACATACTTCTGCAAAGCCTGCCTTAAGGGCATGACTTTGCTCTGGCCTTCCGTAGGCCGGAGAGGAATGACCTCCCGAAGAATTTTCTTGCAAGTGTCTTCCATGGCTTGAAAATTAGAAAATCCCTGGGAAGAAGTCAAGAAATTTATTAGCGTCTCTCCCTCTCGTCTTCTCCATCGTTGACACACCTTGTTTTTATTTGTTAATCTTAAAAGCAAAGGGGATTCTCGCCATTAAATCCCCATAAACCGATGGGAGGAGACCGTAGTGAAAAAGGCTGTGTACCACGGCATTCGAGATGTCCGGGTGGAAGAAGTTGAAGAGCCGAACCCCGGACCTCAAGAAGTAAAAATCAGGATTCAATATTGTGGCATTTGCGGCTCTGATTTGCACGAATACCTGCACGGCCCTTTTCCCCAGAGCCCATTCGGGCATGAAGCTTGCGGTAAAATTGTTGAGGCCGGCCAGGCGGTCAAAGGATTTCAGGTCGGAGATCGGGTCATCGCTTTCGCCAAGGGGGGTTACGCTGAATGTCTGGTCTGTCCGGAAGAAAGGCTGCTGAAGATTCCCCCCCACATGGGCTGGGAAAGAGCGGCGGTAGTGGAGCCACTCGCCGGGGCTGCCTATGCCATCGAACAGGGGGCCGTTAAATCGAGCGATACGGTCCTGATTGCCGGCGCCGGTCCGGTGGGACTTATGCTCTTGCTGGGCCTGCAAGCGATTGGTGTAAAGACGGTCTATATGACGGACCTTCTGGAGAACAGAAGGAAAAAAGCCGAAGAGTTGGGCGCCACTTTGGTGTTTAACCCCCTGAAAAACAAAACGTCGGCCAAGATCAAAGAGCTTACTTCGGGGCGGGGAGTGGATGTGGCCATCGAGGCCGTTGGGGTGGAATCTACCCTGAAGGACTGTCTGGCTTCCATACGATATAAAGGGAAGGTTATTGTACAAGGGATTTTTACTGACCGAGTTCCCCTCCACATGCTTGGATTCGTGACCCGGGAGACAACGATGATGGGCACCAATTCCATCAACCCTTCTCTGGCCATGGACTGGATCGAATCAAAGGGGATCAAACCTGAGTCGATTATTACCAGGATCATTCCCCTCGAACAAATATCTACGGAAGGGTTTGAAGTTCTGGTTGGAAAAAAGGACGAAATCAAAATCCTGGTCGAGCCCTGAATTCCTCTTTCTGGTTTACGCCTCCTCAAGAAGGGTCGAGTTTCCTGGGAAGCTCCGCACCAAGTGGACCTCAGGAATCGTACGTCATCAAGGGCACGAGCCGGCGCAGAAGCTTTTCCGCGCGCGCCGGATTATAGATCCCGCAATGGCAGGGTTTCGTCAGCTCCAGGGCGGCATCCTGGAAAGATTTTTTCTCTTTTTTGATCTCTTTGACCATCCGCAAGACCAGATTGGCGGGAACCATGGCATGTCCGCACATGGTGGAAAGTTGCAGGACAGCCTCTTCCGGTAAGCGGTTTAGATCACCGAAGATGCCCATGGAATGTTCCACGGTATGCTTCTGCAGCCCGGCCTCCTGGCAGCATTCCTCCGTGGTCTCGTGAATTCCCGTCACCACCACCGAGAGCCCCAAATCTCTTGCTCTCAGCTCCCGTAAGATTTTACTGACGGTCACTTCGTCCGTGAACACGGCATGGATGATAGAAGTCGTGTTGATGTTGTGCCAAATCTCCTCGGCCGATTTCACATAACAATTGCCTGTAATCATATCGCCAAAGTTCACGGGATGATACTTCAGGAGGATCTTCAAAAACTTCTTCATCTTCTCTGCGGAACCTTCTTCATTGAATCCCTTGGCGGACATGGTGAAGACGATATAATCACCGCTTAGGTTTTCCCGGTCTCCCCGGCGATGGAGCGTATGAGTCATCTCAATCCTCCCGATATTTAGGACGCCCTAAGCCAACGTTGCTCTTGCCGGTTATAGAAAGGAAGCGGCTGCCTTCTTGAAAAACCTTTAGGTAGGAAATAGAACCATCTTTTTCCACCCGGCTAATGATATCCCCGCTGAATACCGTATCAATTTTTTCCGCAATTTTTTTTAAGGCCTCTAAGAGGGTGGGCAATTTTTCCTGGGGGATGAGAAATTCGATGATCGCCGACAGGACTTTTTCCTCCAGCACTTCCGGGTTTATCTGGCCGGTTTTCCGGTCGGTCATCAGCTTGGTAACCGGATTGTTTTCCTCAAAGGCCACTCCCAGAGAGGCAAGGGCCATGGCGGCTTTTTCCACATCCCTGAACCAGGCTCCGACTCCAGGACGGCCCATCTCCAGCGCGGCTCCGTAAAAACCTCTCTTGAACCGGCCGGTCACTTCGTTGGTCTTCATCTCTTCGGTCCCCCTCCCGGGGATGCGGGTCTCCGGATGAATCTTCAAGGGGTCACTAAAGTTCTTCCGGACAATCCTCGGCCAGCTTAGCTCCGGCTGGTAAAGGGCTTCCTGCTGACACACTCCGCTCCTCAAGCACACGCAGCATTCTACGCATTCTTTTTCATCGATTACGGCATAGATTTTGGCAGGGTTCTTGGGGTTCCGCCCGAAGGACATGATACTTCCACGCATGGTGCAGTAAGAGGCGCACTTGCCGCAACCTACGCACTTCTCGGCATCAATTTTCATTCACTCCCTCCCCAGGACCACAGCCGATGGGCATAAGATATTGTTCCTTCCACAACCTTCTGGATAAAAATTTCGTCTACCTCCTGCTGACTGCGGATTAAACTTTCGACCACTCCCCCTCCATTAATATCTCCCAGCATGATACAACCTTTAAGGCGAGATCCACTGAAGATTATTTTTCGATATCCAGCCCCGTCCTGGCGACTCTGGGATGTAACCAACAGGCCCGGCCGAGTTTCGATGATTCCCATGGAGATGACTTTGAGACCAAAAAGCTCCAGGGCGTTCATCCGTATCCCCCCGGAAAAGACTTGAGGCACTCCAGCCATATTCGCTCCCGCAACCCTTCCTTCTTCCACTGCCAGTGGCCATAGGGGGAATTGTCTTTTCCCTTCGCCCAGAAGATCGTCAGGCTGGCAGACATCACCCGCGGCATAGATATGAGGAATTCCTGTGGCCATTCTTTTGTCCACCAGGATACCCTCTTCGGCCTGGAGGGAAGTACCCTCAATCAGCTGCATGTTGGAGACCACGCCTTTGGCCACGATCATGAGCCCGCAGGGAATTTCCTGGCCATTGGCCAGAACCACTTTTTCCAAGGAACCTTTTCCCTGGCATGCCACCAGCTCCGTTTGCAGGTGTACTTTTATCCCTTGGGCTTCCAATCGATTCTGGAGGATTGCGGCCGCCGTTTTATCCAACATCATGGATAAAATTTGGTCCGAGGAAACGATCAACCGAACCTGGCCCACCCGGTTGAACAACACTTCCAGGCATTTGAGGCCTACCAGACCTCCTCCGTAAACCACTGCTTCGCCCTGAATGCAGGATAAAGCTGCCAAAATTCTTTCCGCGTCCTTAAGGGTCCTCAGCGGATAAACCCCCGGCATATGGATCCCCTCGATCGGCGGCAAGTAAGGAGAGGCTCCTGTGGCCAGGAGGAGTTCATCATAAGGAATATTTTCCCCACTTTGCAGGGAGATGGAACAGCGGGAGGGGTCGATCGCCAGGACCTTGGTTTGGGCTTTTATTACCATCCCCTTTTCTTGGTAAAAACTTTCTGGGACCAAGGCCATTTCTTCTCTATTCGCCTGCCCGGCGATATACAGAGGGAGCATGATCCTCGAATAGGCAGGGCTTTCTTCATCGGTTATGATAAAAATCTTCCCCTGGCCATCAGCGGAGCGAATGGTTTGGGCCGCAGCAAGGCCTGCCGCACTATTTCCTACAATGACGAAACGTTTCTTACTCATATTATAGCTGGCGGAGTATTTCTTCGGCTTGTTCTTCGGGGCCGGCCAGGGAAGGAGCCACTAAGAATTCGGCCCGGCAAATCCCCTTCAGCTTTTTTACCAAGACTTCTGCCAGTTCTGGGCTTCCCCAAAAGGGGAGTCGAGTGCCGATTTGGACGGGAATTCCCAGGGAGAGAAGGCCAAAAGCCCAGGATACAGAAGCCCAACGGTGCATTTCGGGAAATACCGCCACTGTCCGAATTCCTTTCAGTCCTTTCCGGGGGTCCAAAGAACTTAAAAATTCAATCACTCCGGGCAGCTCATAAGTTGAACCAAACCCAAAAAGGGGACTCGATTCATTCAATTCTTCAAGGAACGCCTTTAATTTTTTTCCTATCCCTGGCTCGATGAGACTCTCCAAGATCGGTTGAGAGGCAAAAAGCCCCCCGCCGATGAAGACCAGCACATCCTCTTTTAAAAGTTTCTGGATGATCGTGCGGGTCCTCTCGAAGAAGGTCTGTTTGACGTTGAACTCCCCCAGCAGGATGGCTGCCCCCCGGAGCTTCTTGGATTTCAGAAGGGCCCCCACTTTTTTTGCTTGGCCCAAAAGCTTATTGGTATTCTCTTCTCCCGGAAGTTGCAGGATCGGCGGGAAAGGGTCGGCCCCTCTTTTAACCCTCGACTGGAAAGCTTCCAGGGCTTTTCGGGCTGTTAAAGCAGCCATGCCAGCCGAATCGGTCCCCGCTCGAAAAACCTTAATGCCAAGCTGCTCGGCCAAATTGGCCAGAAAAGGTTCCCTGCCCTGGTTGTGCATGACGAGGGCATCGATACCCCCGGTTAACAACATGAGTTCTGGGTGGCCCAAGCTAACCACCCAGACCCCCCACCTCCTTAAATGCTCGCTTCCTTCCCCTGCCAGAAGACGCAGCTCACTTTTCTCCTTACGAAAGCCTTGCAGCAGGCGTTCCACTATGGTTATCGGCGCACCTCCTTCCAGAAAAATGTTCGCTCCGGTGCGCAGGTCAAGGCTTTGGGGGGGAGGATGGCGCTGGCCCTTTTTCTTATTCTGGAAGGCTTTGGAGGCCAATGCGGAGATTTGATATTGTACATTCCCTAACTTCAACAGGTTCATCAAGGAAAGTGTAAGATAGCTTTTATCGGCAAAGTGCGGATCCGGCAAGGTCAAGCCCTCCCAGGCTTTCTCTCTGGCCGCGGGAAAGGAGAGTTCGCGGGCACTTTCCAGAACGCCTTTTCGTACTACCTGGAATATGGAATGCAGGACCACTTGTTGCCGATCTGCTCCGCAGATTCCTTGGGTGGGTTTGTCCCCAAAAGGGTTGATCCGGCAGGGGCCGTAAAGGCAATCGTGGCAGGTCAGACCGTTTTCCGCAAACCCATCCAGAGGGAGCTGGGATTCATACCGGTCCCAGAGGAGAGGGATGCTTTTCTGGTTCGCCCGGGCAATTAATTGATTGCCATCGGGACCTAAACTTTTCCTTATCACGCTTTCCATTCCTTCTCCTTACGATGATTAAAAGTTATAAACCTTTCAGATAAGCTTGGAGCTTTGGTTTAATATCTTCCCCGTATTCTTTCAGGAATTCTTCCTTGGCCATGAATACCAAAGCTCCCGTGGGGCAGTGGGCAATACAATAGGGCTCCTCCATGCCCAGGCAACTGTCGCATTTGATGGCCTTTCTGAATTCCCGGAATGGTTTGATGGCCCCGAAAGGGCAGACCATCAAGCACATCCAGCAACCGATACATTTCCCCCCTTGCATAACCACCAGCCCGTCTTTTTCTCTTTGCAGCGCCCCCGAGGGGCAGGCGTCCAGGCAAGGCGCATCCTCGCAGTGGCGGCATTGAATGGGAAGGGAACCGTGGTCTCCGATCGGCTGAACCTGCAGACGGGGCATAGGAGAAACGGCTTCATAAATGGCCTCGGGCAACCTTTGAGAAAGGGAGGAGCGTTTTAGAGCACATTGGATCTCGCAGGTCTTACAGGCCACACACCGATCGATTCTGACGAAAATTTCTTTCCTTTTTGGGGCAGCATTGGATTTTTTATCCATAGAGGGTCCTAGCGGTTGCTTAAAACGGAAGTATAATTATTGTTGAATATTACCAAACACTAAATCCTTGTCAAACAAAAACTCGTCGATCCCTATATCGTTCCTTCCAATCCCTCCCCTACCGGAAATAGGAAATAGGGTCAGGCCTAAGTAATTAAATATTGATCCATCCATACCCCCCTTATCCCAGAATTTTAAAACCGCCGCTCGAAACTAGGGACTTTTTCCTAATCTGATGTTA
>JAURYC010000286.1 GCA_030654105.1 Deltaproteobacteria bacterium | reverse complement strand
TCACACCTCGGGCGCCAGGACCTGCACGATCAATTGCATCAAGACGCCCGCCGGCGGCGGCTCCCCGGCCGGCATGCACGTCCACGACGTCGATCAGATCTTCTACATCCTGAGTGGCACGATGAGCATCGAGATCGAGGGTAAGCAGTACGACTGCTCTCCCGGCTCGCTCATCGTCTTCCCTGCCGGCGTGCGGCACCGCAACTGGAACGGCAGCAGTGAGCCGACCGTCCACCTGGCCTTCAATACGCCCCTTCCTGACCCCAACGTCCCCTTCGCCAAGTCGGTCTAACCTGGCGGACCGGCGCCCTGCATAATGGCTTTGCACGTGTGAAGTGCAAGGATTGCAACCGCATAGACCGGGACGTTCGTACAGAGCGTGCTTAGTGAATTAAATTTGGACTTTGGATCTTGGGGAGAACCAACTGGTTGAATAGCAAATTCTTCCCGAGAAGAATAATCCCCATCAGCGACCTGATTTCCGGATTCCCACCTTATGGAAGCACAGACAAATTTAAATGATCGATATTTCGGTTACCTTTTGGGCAATTTAACTCTTCATTTTCTTTTTTTCTTGGCCATCAGCTTTTGTAATTCCTTCTCGTCCATGCGGAAATAATGCTCTTCCGCAGGAAATCTACCTTCCTCCACATCTTTTTTGTACTCCGATAAAACCCGGGTGGTCTCTTCCGCGAGGTTGAGATATTTTTTGGCGAAACGGGGGACCACCCCTAAGGAAAGACCTAAGATGTCATATAGGTTTAGTGACTGCCCATCTAAATAAGGACCTGAGCCCGCGCCGAGGGTGGGGATTTTTAATCTTTCCGTGATCAGCTTGGCCACTTCTGCCGTCACGCTCTCCAGAACGATGCCGAAAGCCCCTGCCTCCTCTATGGCCAAGGCATCCTTTAGGATCAATCTCGCCGTGGCCGCATCCTTGCCCTGGACCCGGTACTTTCCGACCAAGGAAACTCTCTGCGGGAGGAGGCCGATGTGCCCCATGACCGGAATTCCGGCTCCCACCATGGCTCTCACTTTCTCTTTTATATCCACACCTCCCTCCAGCTTGACCGCATCCACCCCCGTTTCTTTCAAGAGCCGTCCGGCATTCCTCACCGCCTCATCCACGCTCGTCTGGTAGGACATGAAAGGCATATCGCAGACCACGAGGCAGTGTTTGGCCCCGCGGGTCACCGCTTTGGCGTGGTGGATCATTTCTTCCATAGTGACCGGAATGGTGTTTTCGTATCCCAGGACCACCATGCCAATGGAGTCCCCGATCATGACGATGTCGATCCCTGCCCGGTCAGCCAAAACCGCCGTAGGATAATCGTGCAGGTTTACCTTCGTAATCTTCCTCTCCTCTTTTTTCATCTGCAAAATATCCGGGATGGTGACTTTTTTTCTTTCCATTTTGATCCCTCCAATCGGAAAATGGCCAAACGCAAAGCGCATGGCGCATAGCGTAAAAAATATTTACCTATAAGGGGATTCGTCTCAAGAATCCCTCACTAATTTCCTAATTTTTCTTGGACCGGCCAACCAGAAAAAAAGACAGTTGAAAGGATAAGTCTGTTTCATGGCATTACATCAACCCGCCCAAGCTGCGGGGGTCCCGCGCCTCCCAGTGGCCTGCATCCACTGCGGTAATGAAGTTTAACAGAGAAGAATTGAAGCGCTCCGGCTCTTCCAGGTTCAGGGGGTGACCGCTGCGAGGATAAATCTCCAACCCGGCGCGGGAGATGTTCCGCTTCATGAATAGACTGCCCTCCACTCCCGGCTCGTCCTCATCTCCCAACATGATCAGCACGGGTAGAGACATTTTTTTAAGCTGCTCACCCAGGTCCGTTACCGACGGCCGCTGCCGCTGCACTCCCAGCAGGGTGTAGGCCGAGCCCATGGCCGAGTGTTCCTCGAACTGCCGGCGGAATTCCTCCCAAGCTCGCGGGTTTTTATTCTGAAGCTGGACCCGCGTCGGCCCCTGAGTGTAGCTGTCTGAGACCCCTTTCATCCCCTCCTTCATCATTTTTCCGGCCATCTCGGTCACCCTCTTGTGGAACTCCTGGCGGTTCTGCCCGCTGCCATGACCTGAACCGGCGAGGGTCAGGGAGCGAACGCGATCGGGGTGCTTCATTCCGAATAGTAGGGTAGTGTAACTGCCCATGGAAAGCCCGCAGATGTGGGTCCTATCGATATCCAGGATGTCCAATAACCCCTTTACATCCGCGACCTGCATGTCCTGCGAGTAGGTTTGAGGAGAATTCGGCACCTCAGAAGGTAGATAGCCCCGGGCCGAGAAGGTGATGGCCCGGTAGCGGCTGGAGAAGAAACGCATCTGCGCCTCCCAGCTTCGCCAGTCCCCGGCGAACTCGTGCACAAAAAGGATCGGGATACCGCTTCCTGCTTCCTCATAATAGAGGTTTACGTTGTTGACGAATACCGTAGGCATAATATCCTCCTATATCTTTTCCCAGCGCCCCACCATAAAGGCGCCGGTATTTAGTCTCTTCCGGCGTCCTTCGAGCTCAATCTCAGCGGCAATATTGGCGTTATCCTCCTTTTGAAAATGAATGGCAGTTCTGATCACTCCTTCCACATGGGCCAGGGAGCGCAATTCATCCGGGGATCTGAAAATCGCCTTTTCAAAAATAGTCTGCTTTTTCTTTGCCTCCACGCTCCGGCGCGACGCCCAGGGGCTTAGGCTATTCAGGGTAGCCACCACGATGCACCCACCTCTTTTGGTCACGCGGAACAGCTCTCTGACGGCACCCTTGGCATCCTCGATAAATTCAAGGGCGGTAACCGAAATCACCCGATCAAAGGACTTTTCTGGAAAGGGCAGGTTTAACATGTCCCCCAAGACCATCTGAAAACAGTATTTCCGGGCCTTCTGGCCTGCCCTGCTGAGCATGGGCAGAGAGATATCGAGCCCGATTACGGTTGTACTGCGGGAGAGAATATCGAGGGTGAACACCCCCGTTCCACAACCCGCATCCAAGATGAGTTCTCCAGGCATAGTTCTCAAGAGCTCCAGGAGCAGTTCACCTTCATACCTCTTCACCAGGGCGCCGATGGGGGTTGTAAACCACCTGTCGTAATCTTCCGGCCACTCATCAAAAAGCCTGCTCTTTTCCTGCTGGTCGATCAAGTTCAACTTCCCTCAGAATAAAAAAACTTCCTGCCTGAATGGTTTTTATAGCATATTTGCCAAAATATTTCTATCACGCCCGGTTGATCGTTGAACAGTGGAAAAAGGTTGAAATCAATCCCCCAAAAATGGTAATCATGGTAGGGCTTAAAAATCTCTAATCGCTGATGGCCGAGGACTGAAATCCGTTGACCCTCGATAAGCTGTCACTGCCAATGAAGGAAAGAAAGGAGGAAACTTCATGAAGCGGTTAATCTCCAGGATCGTTGGAATTTACCTGTTCTTGGGAGTGAGTCCGGCGTGGGGGGACGCCACGATTGAATCCACCTTCAAGACCGGAGGAATCAAAGGAGCTGGCGCCGCAGAAGGAGCTATGACCAAGCGTTATCAAGGCGCCAAGATGTATGAAGGGATGTCCTCCAAATTCACAGGAGCCATCCTATCCCGCCTTGCCGGGGGGAGCGAGAACATAAATATTACCCGTGTCGATAAAGGGGTCTACTGGAGTATTGATCCTAAAAACCGGACGTACAGTGAAAGCCCGATCGAAGCCTTCCAAAAAAAGGAATCTCCCCGGGAGCGGGGAGACAAAGAGAAGCCCTCAGCACGAATCACCAAGTCTGAGTTTACCGTGAAGAAGACAGGCGCCTCAGAAATGATCAACGGCTTCCCTTGTGAAGAATATTTGCTTACCTGGCTTCTCGAATGGGAAGAAATCGAAACCAAGGCCAAGTCTCGAAGTACCATGACTACTTATCTCTGGACAACGCCCGAAACAGCGACCATTCGTAAAGCCCAGGCGGAAGAGAATGCGTTTCATAAGGCCTATGCCCAGAAATTAGGCGTCAGTCTATCCCCGGAAGAAGCCAAGCAGATGGGTATGTCGGCCTTTGCCGCTGTGTCCGGTGCCCCCCAAGATGAAATTGAAAAAGGGCTCATCCGCATGAAAAGCGAGATGTCGAAAATTAAGGGTTATACAATCCGTTCGGTGGTAAGTTGGACCACGGAAAGCGAAAAAGGGGCGGCTTCCGCTCGAGAGGAAGCACCCTCCTCCGAATCAACCCCTGATTTACCGGGGGGCATCTCCGGAATCTTGAGCGGGCTCAAAGGACGTATTCTGCAAAAGAAGGGGGAGGAGAAACCATCTCCTGCGGCAGGGAAGGATGCACCCTTCTTTACCAGCACCACAGAGGTGAAATCCATAAGTATCGATTCCGTTGCGACCGAGGTATTCGAGATTCCTGTGGGTTATACGAGGAAATAAAAGCCCACATAACATTCCTATTCAGTGGATTTCTTTTCTCCCCTTATATTTGTTGCCCCGCCTCCCTATCTGTTTTTAAGGGGTGCCGGGCGGTGGGGTCCGTCGGCGATTTTTCTTTCCTGGCCCAGATTCTGGCAGCGTACTGAAGGGCCAAGAGGCTGAAACCCACCGGTAAGAATAGGTAGGGAATCACCATCGGTGTTCCCAGCGTCGTGGACATACGGTCATTGTGCTGCCAGGCCTGCCAGGCCATCCCTGCCCCTTTCCAGGTCATTACAGCGCAAAAGAACAGACCCGCTAAGCAACGCAAGATTTCCAGCCTGGCTCTGTAATTTGGTCTTAACCGGTCAATCAAGAAGGTAATGCGGATCTGGCTTCCTATCTGGAGGACATCAGCGGCCGGAATTACGCATAGAAAAACTAGCAAGAAAGTGTT
>JAURYC010000285.1 GCA_030654105.1 Deltaproteobacteria bacterium | reverse complement strand
CTCAGATCTGTAGGATCTCTTTGGAACCCATTCTTTCAAACTTCTTTCCTTGTCTTTATTTATTTGATTTCTTTCCAATTAAGTTTTTTTCTATGAAACCCCGTAAGGAACTCCATATTAGTAAGGTAATACCCCGAAGTGGGGACATTCCTGCCTGTGGCGGCAGGGTGTAGCAGGCCTGTCCTGCTCTAGGAAGGATGAAATCTTTCGGGTCGTCTTAGGTAGTATTTATTCCGGGAATAACCAGTCGTTTGTAATTTTTGCCTCTTTTTCAATAATCATCCGAATCAATTTCCTCGGCCTCCTTGTATTTTTCATCCCTCCCACTCCGGAAGCTCATATCCACCCTCTTGAAGCAACTCCAACTCCTCTGGGGTGGCAGAATCTAAAAAAAACTCTGCCTCTTCCGGGCTGAAGGGTTCATCGTTTACAATCAAGACAGGAAGTCCGTCTTGGCTCACTGGATATTCCGTGGTCAGCTCACCTAAAACTGGTTCGCCCTCAAAGGTTCTTAATTTCAAGAAACCCTCCTTTAGTCAAGAAAAACGGGTCTTCTCCTCTCGGTCTATCTATTTACCTCCCTCGGCCCCCGTAAAGTTCTGAATGCCTTGCGTGCTCTTGCCAGTTCTTGATGTACTTCTCGGATAGAGCCTTATCTTTTATTACCAGCAGGTTCTCTGCGTCCTTTTCCTCAGCTGCCCGAGTGAAAATGAAGCTACGGGTGATGACTGTTTTCCCTATTCATCATAGAAAGAAAGATACGCCTGTTAACAGAATCTGTCAATCATTGCTTTCAAGATTGCTTTCAAGAACCAAGCTTGCCCCCCTTCACTTTTTTATTTTCCTAATATTTTCGAGTCCAGGGAGGCAGTGGGTCGTTACTATTCCGGGGCTTAACTTCTGTCGTTACAGCAAGCGGAGAGATCCAATCATTATGAATTTACAAATGAATATGGAAAAGTGATGGTAGGCAAGCTGAACCAAGACATTGACAAAAATGCCCGGCGGTGCAATATTAATTTATGATTGGCAATAAACTGGCAGTAAGGTAATTTATTTAGAAAGGACTATCCCTTTGTGAGCGATGCAGGTCGCCAGAGGATCGGTTGGTAGTGAAGGACTCATTTGAGGGCATCTTCTGAGAACGTTAACTTGCTGGGCCTTTCCCTATAGATTGATTTTGATTTTGCTTGGAGGTGGATGATGGCGGAACCGGAACCGATTCGGAAGATTGGCACGAAGATCGCGATGGAATGGAGGGACAGTAAGACGGCTGAAGTAGGGGGCACAGAGCGGATTCGTAAACTCAATCGATTGCTCCATTCCTTCCGGCCCTCTTTGGATCTCCATCGGGCGCGTTGCTTCACTAAAATCTACAAAGAAATGGAAGGGTGCAGCGAGAAAAGAAAGATGTATTTTGCCATGGCGGAAACGATCGCTACCCTCCCCGCCGTGATCTATGACCACGAAAGGATTCTTGGCTGGCAAGGAAAGAAACCCAGAACGGAAAACCTTTCCATCGAACAACACGCCCATTGGATCATAGAGGAGTTGGATATCATTCCGACTCGAACGTATGACCCCTTCGAGATCGATGAAGAGGACAAGAAAGAACTGAGAGAGGTCCATCTGCCCTACTGGGCGCCGAGAACTTGCGTCGCGAAGTGGGCCAAGCGGGTTCCTTTTCCTGAAAAAATGCAGGAAAGCGGCATCGCCTATGTCGGCAACTATCTCCACAACGCCGGCTCTCATTTCCTGCCGGATTTTCCAGGCCTCTTCCAGATCGGCTTCAAGGGCTACCACGAGAAGGCCCAAAGATTGCTGAAGGACTGGGACCCCAATGACCCTGAGGCGATCGACCAAAAGGATTTTTATGAAGGCCTCGTGGCTGTCCTGGAGGCCATCAAGAAGCTCGGGGAGCGATACGCCGAGGGGGCCGCCCAAAAGGCCCAGGCGGAAAAAAACCCGGTCCGCAAGCAGGAGCTGGAAGAAGCCAGCGCCATGTTAAGCCGGGTGCCTTGGAATCCTCCCACCACTTTTTATGAGGGCCTCCAAGCGGTGTGGTTTGTTCAGTTGCTGTTGAGTATCGATGGCACCGGCCCCTCGAACAGCCTGGGTCGTTTTGACCAATATATGTATCCTTTATACAGGTCCGACGTTGAAGCGGGACGCCTGAATGAAGACTTGGCCAGGGAGATGCTGGAGGAATTCTACATCAAGTTGACGAACATTGTGGACGTGACCCCCACCCAATTGGCAATCAATGGGCGCGGTTATTTCCGATTCCAGCAGCTCGACGTGGGGGGGGTGGACCGGAATGGCAACGACGCGTCCAACAACGTGAGTTACCTGGCCATTCAGGCCATGCGGGAAGTTCACACGACGTCGCCCTCGGTCTCCCTTCTGCTTCACCCGAAGACTCCGGATAATCTGCTGTATGAGGCGGTCATGCTTGCCGCCATGGGGATGGGACATCCCAGTTTCTTCAACTGTGAAACCCTGTGGCAGCAGCTCATGGGACGCGCCGCCGGGCTCAACGGCCCGAGCAAGTATTCCTTCGAGCAAATACGGGAATATGGGGCTTATATCGGTTGCGTTGAACCCGGTGTTCAGGGGATGCAGTACGGCCACACGGATAGCGCCATGCTCAACATGTGCGCCGTGATGAGCCTGGTGCTGAACAACGGGGTCAAACCAAAAGGCGCCCCGGGCTGGGGGGCCGGGAGGCAGTGCGGTCCCAAGACGGGCGATCCTCGAGGTTTCAAGACTTTTGAAGAGTTTTTCGACGCCTTCAAGGTTCAACTGGCTTACGCGATCAAGGAGTCCCACGCTCACATGATCGTGGCCGAGAAGATCCGGTCCGAGGAACATTTCAAACCGGTTTACACCATCCTGACGAAGGGGACGATTGAAAAGGGGCTCGACGTGGAGGAAGGGGGAGCGCCGGTGACCGTAGGCCCCGTCATGGCCGTTTTGGGCACAGCCGATGTGGCAAACTCTCTGTACAATATCAAGACGATGATCTATGAGAACAAAGAGATCACCCTGGACGAACTCTTAACGGCCATCGACGCCAATTTCGAGGGCTATGAACTGTTGAGGGAAAAACTGAGAAATTCACCCAAGTACGGCAACGACCTGGACGGGCCGGACTCCTTAGCGCGTGAAGTCTTGGACTTTTACGCCCTGGAGACCAAAAAATATAAGACTTATCTCGGTCATTACATGGATCCTTCCATTCAAATGGTTGCGGCCAACGTGAGCTTCGGCAAGAAAACCTGGGCGCAACCCAACGGCAAGAAGGCAGGCGTCCCACTGGCCGACACGATCTCTGCGGAGCAGCATACGGATAAAGAAGGACCGACCGCAGCGATCAAGTCCTACGGCAAGCTGGACCATGCCGGGCAGACCAACGGAACGATATTAAATATGTGGATTTCCAGGTCCGAACTGGTCGCGAGCTAGCCCGAACGGGTCGCGCCGCGATAAGCGAATGTTTACGAAGGAGGGGGTATCATGAAAGCCAGCGGGAAATTCAACACGGCAGCTGAAGAGAGTAACCTCTTGTATGACAAGTTCAGCGATTTGCATTTCAAGCGAGAAGGGCTGAAAAAGTTCGCCAACCTGATCCGCACAGCCTTGAATGATCTGGGCATCGCCCACATTCAGTTCAACTGCATCAACAAATCCGTCTTGATCGATGCTCAAAAACATCCCGAGAATTACCCCACGCTGATGGTACGCGTGGCCGGTTATAGTGCTTACTTCACGGACATTGGGAAAGACATACAGGACGATATTATTTCCCGCTCCGAGCATCGGTTCAATTAAAAAGAAAAATATTGAGCCATTCTGATCAGGGGGGAATGAATTTTCTTTCCCCCTGAGCCGCGACTTATCCCATTGGAAAAGGTGGAAAAGGACCACCAAGGTTACAAAAGTGAAAAAAGAAATTCACTCTATGAAGTCTGCGGGCATAAATTCTTATGGGCAATCGGGTGGGCAGGGAACCGTTTTCAACGCCACCAAATATATGCTGGAGGATGGACCGGGCATTCGCACGGTGGTGTTTCTTAAGGGTTGCCCTCTCCGATGTCTGTGGTGCAGCAGCCCGCTCTGCCAAACGACGGAGCCAAGCCTTGTCTATCTCAAGTATAGGTGCGCCTCCTGCGAGGCCTGTTTGCCGGCCTGCCCGCAGCAGGCCCTTTTTTTGGATGAAGAAGGAAAAATCGGACGCAACTTTGAAAGGTGCACCAACTGCGGGATTTGTACCAAGGTCTGCCCGGTGGGAGCCCGGGAGATGCGCGGTTCGACGATGACGGTAGAGGAAGTTCTGGCGAAAGTGGAAAAGGACCGCATCTTCTACCGGCGAGGAAGCGGAGGAGTAACCCTCTCCGGAGGTGAAATCCTGATGCAGGCCGCCTTTGCAACCAACATCTTGCAACGGTGCTGGGATAAGCTCATCCACACCGCGATTGAGACGTGTGCTTTCGGTGGATGGGAAGACCTTCGAGCCATCCTCACTTACACCAACCTGGCCTTTATCGATATTAAACATTCCGATCCTTTGATTCACCATAAACTCACGGGTCGCTCTAATCGTCAAATATTGGACAATATCCGCAAAGCGGCTGCCTATTGCTTGGAATTGGAGAGACACCTCATCTTGCGCCTCGCGGTCGTGCCAGGGATGAATGACTCCCGCGAAAACCTGAGGGACATCGCCCATTTGTTGAAAGACTTGCCAGGAAGCTGGGAGCTGAATCTTCTGCCCTACCACAAATACGGAATCTCCAAATACGACTGGCTGGGGATGGAATACAAGCTCGTTGACGTGGAGCCTCCCTCTCGGGACCAATTGCTGGAGATGGTTCAGTACTTTGAGTCTTTTGGCATTTTGTGCAGCCTGGGCGGCGCGGAGATCCGGAGCGTGGTGGCCTGAGGGCCAATTTCACCTTGCCACCAGTTAGAGCCAAAGCCTATGGAAGGGTTCTTTAAAATCCCGAAGATCAACGGCGTTCGCGAAAAGAAAGCAAAGTATCGCCGACGCAAGACCTGATATTTCTTGTAGCATCCCTTCTTACAATTTTTGGCGGAGATCGGAGGAAGCAATAATAAACAGGGGGTGAAGAATTGGCCAATTGTTCTTGACCAACTACAGATTTTATAGCATTCCTTTCTTCTTGAGAAGCTCGTTATAACCATCGCCAGTCATGGGGCATTTAAATAAGTCGGCTATTTGGGCACTTGTATCCAATCTCAATTGTTTCTTCATTTGTTTCAGCAGATTATCTCCGATGGTCTTGTAGTGGCTGCCATGGGAGGTATATGTAAAGACGCCTGACCTTTTTCCCTCTACCTCATGATAAAAGTAATGATGATG
>JAURYC010000284.1 GCA_030654105.1 Deltaproteobacteria bacterium | reverse complement strand
AGACAAGGCAGAGGCCGCCCGTTATATGAAGGAAAAGAAAATAAAAGAGATTTTCCCCGGATGTTTCATCCAGAAATTGTCCTGATACCCCACACCCCGCGCTCCCACTCCCCTAGGTTTAAATGGTTGGCAAACCAATCTTTTTTGTCCCATCATAAGTCGATTCCTTTGAAAAATACTTAATTTGTCATTGCGAACGAAGTGAAGCAATCTCATAACATGCCGATTAAAAAGGAGATTGCCGCGTCGTCCGCCTGAGGCGGGCTCCTCGCAATGACAAGGAATGAAGTTTTTCAAAGATCTCAAGTCTAAAATCCTATGAGCCTTTATAGGGGGATGAAACTCATTTTTTCCTTTAATTCATAGATGAATTCCACCAGGAGCCGGCAGGTGGCTTCGAGGTCTTTGAGGGAAAGGACCTCTGTAGGCGTATGCATGTAGCGCAAGGGAACGCTGACCAGTCCGGTAGCTACTCCCTTGCGGGAGAGTTGGATGACGTTGGCATCGGTCCCTGTGGCGCGGGGGGCACCGAGGATTTGCACGGGGATTTTGGTTTTTTTAGCCGTTTTTATGAGCAGTTCATATACCAGAGGGTTAATGTTAGCGCCGCGGGCAATGATGGGGCCAGCTCCAAGCTTGTACTCACCGACGCGCTTTTTATCTACATCCGGATAATCGCTGGCGTGCCCAACCTCGACGGCGATGCCCACGTCAGGCTGAATCTGGTAGGCACTGGTTGTGGCTCCCCGTAAGCCAAGCTCTTCCTGAACGGTGGAAACCCCGTAAACCGAACACCAGGGACGCTCCTTCTTCTCGCCAACCCTGCGCAGCACTTCTGCAACTACAAAGCTTCCTACTTTATCGTCGAATCCCCGCGAGACAACCCGGTCCCCGATGAGTTTTTCCAAACCACCGGCAAAGGTTATGGCATCCCCGATTTTGATGAATCTTGAAGCCTCCTTTTTATTCTTGGCCCCGATGTCGATGAATTGGTTGTAAAACTGGACAACTTTTTCCCGGTCCTTGGGGTCGATGAGGTGAATGGGTTTGCGGCCCACAACACCCATGACTGGGCCGTTTTGGGCATGGATCCATACGCGCTTCCCCGGAAGAAGCTGATCGTCGATTCCTCCGATCGGGGCAAAATAAAGGAAACCATTTTCATCGATGTATTTCACCATAAAGCCCACCTCGTCGCAATGGCCGGCGAGCATGACCGTAGGCTTGCCTTTTTCCCGCCCCTTGAGCAAACCGGAAGCATTGCCCAACACATCGGTTTGAACCTCATCGACGTGACCCCGGATGTATTCCCGGAAGACTTTCTGGGCCGGTTGCTCATAGCCGGAAGGGCTGGGGGCTTCGGCGAGGGCCTTTAAAAATTCAAAAGATTCGGAGCGCATTCGTATAACCTCCTTTAAAGGTCGGCTTGATTATTGAAAAATAGCAAAGCGCATAGTGCAGGGGACATAGCGTTAAAGAAATTTTAATTTAAGAAAATCATTTTTATGGGTCGCGGTTCACCTACCCGCCATAGATAACTATCATTTAGAATAACTCACATGTAGATCCCGGATCAAGCTCTTTAAAATTTCCTTGACCTGCCTCATTCATCTTAGAGATAATGACATATCTTTGGGAAAAGATGGAGAATGGCCATCCTTGAACCTCATCGATACCCATGCCCATTTGGACAAAATTAAAGATATCGAAGGAGCCCTGGATCGGGCCCAAAAAGTTGGGGTACGGGCCATTGTAGGAGTTGGCGCGGACCTGGTCTCTAACGAAAAAATTCTTACCCTGGCCGGCCGCTATCCTGGCTTAATATATCCAGCCTTGGGCCTGCACCCTTGGCGGCTAAACTCCGATGACCTGGAGGCCAATTTTTCTCTGATCAAACGAGAGCTCCCTCAATGCTTGGCTCTGGGAGAAATCGGGCTTGACTTTGCTCTGGAAACTCCCCAAGATCATCAAAGAGAAATTTTCGGAAGACTACTCGAGATTGCTGTCAAGGAAAAGAAACCCATTCTCCTGCACGCTCGGCGAGCCTGGGCGGCGGTTCTGAATTTGGTGAAAACTTTCCAAGTTGAGAAAGCAGTTTTCCATTGGTACAGCGGCCCGGCAGAGATTCTGAAAGCAATATTCGAGATGGGATATTATATTTCAGCAACGCCAGCAGCCGCTTACAGCGAAAGGCACCGCCGGGCCATCCAGGCTACGCCCCCGGATCGGTTACTTCTGGAAACAGATGCTCCGGAGGTATACCAAGGGAGGCCGAGCGAACCGAAAGACCTTATGAATACCCTGCATGCTGTAAACGCTCTGTTGAGCCTGGAACCGGAAAAGATTGCCGAGCAGACTTTTGGTAATGCCCAAAATTTCTTCCAACTCAACCTAACATAAGGAAGGAACCTTATGAAAGAAGATTGGAGTGAATTATTGCAACTTGGATCAGGGCAGTTTGTAGAAATCACAAGCTGCTACCGGAAGAGTTTCAGCGGTAAACTTAAAAAAAGGACTCTTAAGGAAATCATCCAAGGCGTTAACGAGTCTTTAATTGCCATGGGCAACGCTGAAGGGGGAACGGTTCTTTTAGGTGCAACAGGGGACGGCGAAGCAGAAGGAATTTATTTTGACGATCGGAGTCGTCAACTTTTGATTCGCGCTTTGGAAAAGTCCTCAATCCCCCCCCTGAAATTCAAGGCGGCAACAGAGGAGATCGGAGGAAAAATCCTTCTCCGCTTCGCAATAGCCCCCAGCCCTACCATTCATCTTCTACTCAATGGGAAGTGCTATATTCGCGTTGGACCGGAGAATATCCCTCTTTCCAGAGAAAGAGTAGCCAATCTAAAAGAGGCCCGAGCCGAAACCTGGCACGAGCGTGAAGTCCTTCTGCAAAGCTCTTGGGAAGACTTAGATCAAGACTTGGTAGCTGATTTCATAGCTCCTTTGGGAACGCTCGGAGAGGCTGAAAAGATCCTCCACCGCCCCTACGGTCTGATTGAGTATTGCAACGGGAAGCCATTATTGACCCGGGCGGCTGCCTACCTATTCGGAAAAGATCCTTTGCGCTGGCACCCCCGGCCAGGGGTTGAATTCGTCCGTTTTGAGGGAAGCGAAAGAGGGACGGGGAGCGAGTATAACGTTGCCGAACGAGTCCGCTTCGAAGGACCCATCCTGAAATTGATCGGGGAGGTGGATGGCTTCATTGGAGAGCTTATTAAAGAAAAGGTTGTACCGCGCGACCTCTTCTTCCAGGAGAAATTCGCATACCCTGTTTTCGCCTTACGGGAGGCTCTTATTAACGCCATCGCCCATAGAGATTACAGTCGGGAAGGAAGGGCGATTGAAATTTGGATGTTCGATGACCGCATCGAGATCCGCAACCCCGGCCGACTCCCCGGGCCCGTAAAAATGAAACAACTCCTGCGCCAGGAAAGGGTCCATTATTCCAGGAATCCTCTGCTAACCCGCGTCCTGGTCGATCGGGGCATTATGAAGGCATTGGGAGGAGGCCTTCCCCAGATATTCCGGGAGATGGAGCGGCATGGTCTGAATCCTCCGGAGTTGCAAGAAGAAGGGGATTTTTATTCCTTGATATTCCGGAACACGCCGACCATGGACGAAAGCACGCTGGTCTGGATGCAACGTTTTCGAGATCATGGACTGAACCCAAGACAGAAGCGAATCTTGGCCTACGCCAGAGTCCAGGGCATGATTTTCAGCAGCACGGATTACCAGAAATTAGGAGTAGGCCGGGACGCAGCCTACACCGAGATCAGAGAAATGGTCAATAAAGGAATCGTGCAGCCACTTAAAAAACACGGAAAGGGTTACCGCGTTTTAGAACTGGCCGATCGAAACGCTTCCCTTCCGGGTTTGGACTGGGTCGGGGAAGCTCTGGAAAAGAAGGGTTTCTTCACTCTTGCCGACCTAAAGCAGCCGAAGGCAGTCTCCAGGAAGAAAGCCTTGAACTTAATGCGGGAACTGGCCAAACAGGGGTATTTCGCACTTTCCGGAAAGGGCAGGGGGATCCAGTACCATCCGACGGAAAAGCTGCAATCGTTGTTAGAAAAGAAAAAAGAATAGATGGCGCAAAAAGAAGAAAAAATTTTCCGCCCCGCTTATTTGAGCCTTTTTGAGAATGGAAGCCTTAAAGATCGAGTGTCCCAGGCTGAGGAGATTTTAAAATCCTGCTGCCTTTGTCCGCGTGAATGCGGGGTGGAACGGAGTATTGACCAAAAAGGATATTGCCGCACGGGGGTACAAGCCGTCGTATCCAGTTACAGCCCCCATTTCGGCGAAGAAGATCTTTTGGTAGGTTCCAGAGGGTCGGGGACGATTTTTTTTGCGCACTGTAACCTTCTGTGCCTTTTCTGCCAAAATTACGAGATCAGCCATCTGGGCGAAGGCCGGGAGGTTACGCCTGACCATTTGGCCAAAATCATGCTCAGCCTGCAAGAAATCGGCTGCCACAACATCAACTTTGTGTCCCCTTCGCATGTGGTGGCCCAAATTCTGGCTGCTTTACCTCAGGCGATCGCCGGGGGATTGCGGATTCCATTAGTCTATAACACGGGTGGGTATGATTCGGTAGAGACCCTTAAAATGCTGGATGGCGTGTTTGACCTTTACATGCCGGATATAAAGTTTTTAGATGGGGGAGTCGCCGACAGGTTCTGCCGGGCTAAAGATTACCCGGAAAGGGCTAAGGCGGCGATCAAAGAAATGCATCGGCAAGTGGGGGATTTGGTGGTCAACCAACGGGGCATTGCCGAGCGGGGGCTGTTAATAAGGCACTTGGTTCTACCGGGTGAATTGGCCGGGACCCGGGAGGCCATGGGTTTTTTGGCGAAGGAAATTTCCCCCCATACCTATGTCAATATCATGGCTCAATACCGTCCCTGCGGAGAGGCGCATAAGCATCCTTCCTTGAATCGGAGAGTCACCCCAGCCGAGTATGAAGAAGCTTTAGCGATAGCCCAGGAAGAAGGGATCCATCGCTTGGACCAGAGGACAGGGGCAAGGATCGTTCGCTTTATTTGAAAAAATCCAAAAACTATTTTGGACGCGGATGAACGCAGAAAAAACAGGTTCCTCCATTCTGCTCTTAACTGCGTATATCTACGAAAATCTGCGTCCCTATGATTTTTAATCGGAGGCGGGAAAATGAATGTCAAAGAAATGTTCGATTTAAGCGGGAAGGTAGCCATCGTTAGCGGTGGAGGAAAAGGAATTGGGTTGAAAATGGCTGAAGGCCTGGCTGAAGCCGGAGCCAATGTCGTGCTTTGTTCGCGGAAAATAGAAAATTGTCAGAGAGCGGCGGAGAAGCTTTCAAAATTGGGCGTGAAGGCCTTAGCCTTAAAGTGTGATGTGAAATTTTTAAAGGACATCCAGGAGGTGGTTGACAAGACCCTTAAGGAATTCGGGCGGGTTGATATCCTGGTGAACAATTCGGGGGCGAATTGGGGGGCTCCTCCAGAAGACCACTCACTGGAAGGATGGCAAAAAGTAATGGAGACGAACATTACCGGAGTTTTTCTTTTTTCCCAGGTTGCCGGCCGGGTAATGATCCGGCAGAAAAGCGGAAGTATCGTCAACATCGCTTCCATTATGGGGATCGTCGGGACGGAATCCGAGGCCGCGGATGCCATCGCTTACAGCGCCAGCAAAGGAGCGGTGATCGCCTTTACCAAAGATCTAGCAGCTAAGTGGGCCAAACACAACATTCGAGTAAATGCCATTGCGCCGGGTTGGTTTCCAACGGATATGACCCAGTGGGTTTTAGAACATCATGGAAAGAAGTTACTCAGTCATATCCCCATGGGAAGGTTCGGAGAAGAGGATGAACTGAAAGGGGCCACGGTTTACTTAGCCTCGAAGGCGTCGCGATACGTCACCGGTGCCATTATTCCTGTAGACGGTGGATATTTAACCATTTAAGGCAGTAGGAACGAAAAAGAGGGTGAATGCTGGATGTGCAGTATTACCCTATGCTTTTTTGGCCAGGGTCGGAGGATTTAAACAAGATTGTACCTTCCACTAAGGTGATGGGAAGCTATATTTGTATCGATCAGATATTTCATTCATCTTCATCAGGCATCGAGGAAGGAATAAGCCTTGACCGGGATAGCTCTTCCAGTTGCTTATCTTCGTCGCCGCTTTCAATCCATACGCCAAATAGATTCCTGATGTGAATCCACGGATCTTCATTAACAGCTTCATTGGCTTTCATACGTACCTCATGAGATTAAAATCAAGTCATTTTTCTACCTTACTGATATAAATGTCAAGACCTTTAACGCAGGAGGCCTACGGCTTGCTTACTTTTTCCGCATAATCTTCAAAATCATCAGAGACTGATTTATATTTTCCTACCGGATTAAAGGTGCATTTGATTTTATTTTCATATTCGCGATAATAGAGGTATCTTTCATGCACAGCTTTAATACGTGCCATGAAATTAGGGGCTGGTTCGTAGGAGGAGCGGCCTTCGCGGCGCGCAAGCTCGGTTTCGGTGGGAACCAATTCACCATGAAAGGCTTTGGCAAGGATTGAATGAGTAAGCTTTTCCGTCCTGGCTTTGGCCGCGAACTCAATGGCATAAAAATTTTTCTGTCCCTTCCTCTTGAATTAAGGTTCCGGATCAAATCGTTATCCTTCACTGCCCCAGCCCGATGTGGGAAGTATAATCTAACCCCACGATTGTTGATTGTTGAGACCTGACCCTTTTCCTCTTCATTCGATCCCGGCCTTTTGTTTGCAGATCGGCTTCTAAAGAAAACTCAGGCCGGTCCTTCTCAAGTAAAGATGCAAGGCCGCCAGTTGGAAATCGAAAAAGTTCGGCCGGATACCCCCTGACCGGGCCGGAAAGGGCATCAGCCAGGGTTCGTTCCGTGGCAAGACACGATAAAATGAGCAGTGCATCTAAGAGATTCGATTTGCCGGAGGCGTTTGGCCCGAAAAGGACGGTAAGGGCGGGGAATTCCACTTCAATATCAGCAAGTGACTTGAAGCCCTGAACCCGAAACCGTTTCAACATCAATGGTTATCCTTTCCATTCTTGGGCACGTCGCCAATATTCCCACAGTCATCAGCATGACCTATCCCCAGCCTGCAAAACAAGGCGTTTCGTCCGGTACTTCCCAAATTCCCGTTCTTCTTTTTCTTTTAGGACCCCGAAGGTTTCTCCGGGGTAATCGGGGCCGTAAAGGTCTTTGGGTCGAAAACCTCCCCCCCTTTATCGAAAGCAAACACCACCGCATGACTTATCAAAAGAAATTAGTAAGGTGTCCCTGGAATTCCCTGGAATTCGGAAACCTTCTCTTCTGCACTATAATGCTTGCGCTGTTTGTTCATGGTGTTCCCTCCGTGTTCTATACCTTATTATACGGCGGAACACTCCATTTCCAACTGGGGCAAGACACAAGGAGGAAATAAGTGTACTTTGACTGGCCCTCACGGTGCTGTTTGTGAAGTTCAATAATTCCTTGTTCTGTCATGCAATTGCTCCATCAATCGACACTTAACCTTGAGCGTGACCCTCGTTTCACGCCGCATCCGCGCGGGGTAAAACGTAGATGTCCACGCTCTGGCTATGTCTTCTCTTTGAATTCCTTGAAGCCCTCCAGCAATTGCCGGAATGAAGTTGGCTTGTATTTTTCAAAACTTTCTTCGTCCACGTAAACGAAGTCATACATCACGGCGGACTGCACCGTATTGATGTCCTCGCACCATTGCCGCAGCCGTGCCATCTTCAGCGGCACATCCAAATCTTCCCGCCCCTTCGTCTCGACAATGACAATCCGCCTATCGGACAGCTTGGCCATAAAATCTGGGTAGTAGTTGGAAATGTCGCCGTCCGCGTTCACGTAATCCAACTTGAAATGCACCGCCAGGTAATTCTTGGCGTAGGAAACCACATCGTCGCAGTCTTCCAGGAAGCGGGCAAACAGCAGTTCAAAATGGCTGTCCCCAATGATCCTGTTAAAGACGCTCTTTTTCGGAATAAGGTAGCCCTGATCCTTGGCTACAAAGGGCCGTGTCTGGCGCAGCTTGATGGTATCGCGGATTTCGGCGTCGCCTTTGTCCTGCACGGTGAGGGCGTTGATCGCCTTCTTAAACGTCTCGATCAGGGTTTTGGTAGCGGCTGGTTCCGATAGATTGCGCAGGGTGTTAGGGCTTTCCAGTTCCACAGGGCGGTCAAACAACTGCTCTTGCACAAACGCTTTGACCTTGCCATACAGCACATCGTAGCCGCTGACCAGCCGTAAATCCTTCATCATGGTCTGTGCGAAGTAGCCGATCACGCTGCGATAATCGGCAATGCCCGTCGTATCGAGGATGGTGGTATGCGTCACCTCGCCGGTGGTGATGTCCTTGAAGACGATCTCCCGCTGTTCTTCCTCACTGAAATGCTGGTAGGCCACCTTTGCATGGCCGAGCGCGTTCACATCCAGATCGCCCAGGTTCTTGTATTCCCGGTAAACGCGCGGCGTCAACACCGGAATTTCAATATCCAGCGCGTCAATGTCTTTTTTGACATTTCCTTTGTCGATCTCCACTACCAGTGGGGTTTTAGGCTGTGTGCCTTCTCCCATCGGTTTGCGTTCCAGGACCACACCCTCGGCCTGAATGGATTCAACAAAGTCCATAAAGGCATTCGTGCCGACAACGCTGACATACTCTTCCACGCCGCCGGGGTACATTTTACGCAAGCCGCGTCCCAGGGTCTGCTCGGGTAAGATGTTGCTCGGGGCTTTGTATGGGCGCAGGCCCACAATGGTGGTGACGTTGCGCACGTCCCAGCCCTCTTTCAGCACCATCACGGAGATGATGGCTTTGTACGGGCTGTCCATATTATCAATTTCGTTTGCCTGCCTGCGTAGCTCATCCAATTCTTCTTTGGCTTTTCCTGACCTTGACTCAGAAATCTCGCCGGTATTCTTAGTGTGGATGACCAAAACCGCTCCTTGTAGATCTGGGTAGTTGCCCTCCAGATAGGCTGCCACGTCGTCGCAGTTGCGGGTGTCGTCGGTCATCACGAACAGAATAGCCTTCTTGCCCAGCTTTTCGTGTTCGGCATAAGCCTTGCGCCACTCGATTACACCCAGGTGAATGTAATCGGCGTATTTCTCGGTATACTTGGCGCTCTGGCGCTCCACCAGTTTGGCACGGCTGGCCGCATCGGGCAATACCGGGTGTTTGACCACATTCTGCGAGATGGCTTCCACCAGCGGGTAATCGGCAACAGTCTGCACAAAAATCGCTCCATTGTCGTGCCTGGGCGTGGCAGTGGTATCCACTTGCAGGGAGAGGGCGGACCCTTTTTGCTTCAGGCGGTTGTGGATGTCCTCGATGGATTTGAACCAAGCCATGCGCGGGTCATGGATGTGGTGCGCCTCGTCGTTCAGTACCACTAGTTCATCAATGTCGCGCACGATCATTCCCAAGTCCACTTTGGAGTCAGTGGTCGCGCCAGTGGGACGCTTACCCAGGAAATAATCACGCATGTCTTCATCATCGGGCGATGAGGGAATGTCGTCCCCGGCATAGACGCGGTGGATATTGGTCAGGAAGATGTTGCCGGTCGGGCGGGTGATGCGCACCTCGTCCTGCCGGTGCAGAGTCAATTGAAAATCGTCCCGCCAGTTACGCCCGTCCACACCGTTGTCGGGGATGACCGGGTCATCGAAAAAGATGTTAAGGCTTTTAAAATCCTTGTAGATGCGATCCAGCACGATGATGTTCGGGGCGATCACCAGAAAATTTCGGGCCAGCCCCGACTCCGGCTCATACAGTTTGTGGTAAAAGCTCCAGGCCAGCACCAGGCTCAGCACTTTGGTTTTGCCGGAGCCGGTCGCCATCTTCACCACAAAGCGCCGCCAGGTCTCGTCGAACATGCCCGTGGAGACGGCGCCGGAACTGTCGAAGCGCATCATGTCGAACTTGTCCTGCAC
>JAURYC010000283.1 GCA_030654105.1 Deltaproteobacteria bacterium | reverse complement strand
TTGTCAAGACCCATGTCCGTGCACTGGACGATGTTGAAGCGCTCGCCGTTAGGGTCTGACTTAGTTATGAGCCTTTCGAAGATCACCGGCAGGCCATTACTTACCGGCCCAAGGGCGAACATGCACATTCTTTTCGGACACTCCTCCGTAATCAGTTGACCCCCGGCGGTCATCACAAACCGATCGCCAACCTTGTGCTGAGCATGGCATCCTTGGGAATCGATCACCTCGGCGATGATCCGTCGCTTTACGAAGTCAGGAGTTTGCGTGACCATCTTCACCTTCTCAGGGTCCGACCGAAAGACCTTCATTTCCTCATCGGTATATCCCATGTGCTTCTGGAAACGGCGCCAAATTTCTTCAACCTCCATCTTAATCCCTCCTCTAAAAAAGATTGTTCTTGAGAAAAAGCCTTCAATCAGAGCAAAGTGCGGTCCAGGCTGCGGTACTGGATGGCTTCGGCGATATGTTGGGCCGTGATCTCCTCAACACTCTCCAGATCTGCACTGGTGCGGGCGATCTTAAGGATGCGCGTGTAGGCGCGGGCGGAAAGCCCCAGCTTGTCGATAGCCTGTTCCAGGAGGGCCTTGGAGTCCTCCCCGATCTGACAATATTTTTTCAAATATCGGGGGGTCATCTGGGCGTTACAATAGATGCGCTTACCATTGAAGCGCAGCCGCTGAAGTTCCCTTGCCCGGTTGACGCGCCCTTTGATGGTCTCGGAATCTTCCCCAGAGGCTTCTCCCGTAAGATCCCGGTAACGCACCGCCGGAACCTCAATATGAATGTCGATGCGGTCCATCAACGGCCCAGAGATCTTGGAGCGGTAGCGAAGGATCTGCGGAATCGTGCAAGTGCATTCCCGGTTGGGGTCCGTGTAGAAACCGCAGGGACAAGGATTCATGGCTGCCACCAGCATGAAAGAAGACGGAAAGGTTAGGGAGGAAAGGGCCCGGGAAATGGTCACTCTACCGTCTTCCAGCGGCTGGCGCAGGACTTCCAATACATTCTTTTTAAACTCCGGCAGTTCGTCTAAAAAGAGAACACCGTTATGTGAAAGGCTCACCTCTCCCGGCCTGGGAATGTGGCTCCCTCCGATGAGGCCGGCGTCGGAAATGGTATGGTGAGGGGAACGAAAAGGACGCGTAGCAATCAAAGCGCTGTGGGGTGGCAGCAGGCCTAAAACACTGTAAACTCGGGTTACTTCGATGGCTTCTTCAAACGAGAGGTCGGGCAGGACCGTTGAGATTCTTTTGGCCAGCATGGTTTTACCCGCCCCGGGTGGACCGATCATGATGATGTTATGTCCACCGGCCGCGGCAATCTCCAAGGCTCGCTTCACGTGCTCCTGGCCTTTGACTTCATTGAAATCCTCGGCGTAATGCTTTTCCCGGCTAAAGATTTCCTGGAGGTCCACAAAGGTAGGCAGGATCGTCTTTTGGCCATTGAGAAAATCTACCACCTCGGAAAGGACATCCACCCCCAAAACATCAATTCCCTGGACCACAGCGGCTTCCTCGGCATTTTCTTTGGGCAAAAGGACCCCGCGTTTGCCCTTGCTTTTTGCAGCCATAGCCAAAGAAAGGGCCCCTCGGATGGACTTTACCCGGCCATCGAGGGAAAGTTCTCCTAAAAGAAGATATTCTTCCAGAAGGATCGGGGAGGCGACTCCAAGGGCTGCGAGGATCCCTACGGCAATAGGCAGGTCAAAGCCAGCCCCTTCTTTCTTCACGTCGGCCGGGGCGAGATTGACGGTAATCCTTTTGGGAGGGAAGTCATAACCGGAGTTCTTGATGGCCGACTTCACGCGTTCCTTCGATTCTTTGACCGCACCATCCGGAAGCCCAACCGTGGCAAAAACAGGAAGGCCCTGAGCAATATCTACCTCTACCTCCACTATATAAGCATCAATTCCCAAAATGGCACCGCTCAGAACTTTGGCCAGCATGAAGGACTCCTCTCTTTGGGCTAAAGGGAAGGGTTGATTTAAACGTTGACGAAGGAGGATTTTTTTTTAATACTTATAACAAAAGGTTTTGGGTAGGGCAAGCCTTTATTAATTGCGGATTTCAGATTGCGGATTGGGGAATAAAAAAAGGAATTGAAGTGTTTTTTAAATAGCCTTTGAATCAGAGAGGGGGATATGGCCAAACTCAGTCATTTCGACCCAGAAGGGCGGGCACGGATGGTAGACGTGAGCGCCAAGAGAGTGACCCATAGAACGGCGGTGGCCTCAGGGCGGGTAATCATGAAAGCCGATACCTTGCGGCGTATCGTGGACAAAGAAATCGAGAAGGGGGATGTCTTAGGAGTCGCTCGGGTGGCCGGGATCATGGCCGCAAAACGCACAGGCGAAATCATCCCCATGTGCCATCCTTTGAGCATTGACAGTGTGGAGATTTTCTTCCGGCCGGAGGCCAAGCGTTGCGAAGTGTATATTGAGACCCAGGTAAAATCCACGGGGAAAACCGGGGTAGAGATGGAGGCTTTGCTGGCAACGGGGGTGGCTGCCCTGACGATTTATGACATGTGTAAAGCCATCGACCGGGGGATGATCCTTGCGGACATCAAGCTCATGAAAAAGTCCGGAGGCAAAAGCGGGATCTATATCAGGCCTGCAGAAAAGGAAAAGGACCTTAAAAAACCAGGGAAACTTCTTTACTCTTATTCTAAGATATGATATATTTTCTATATTTTTTTAGACCCTTGGGGGAAAAAGATGGAAAAAGGGAGGCTCGCTTATTTCGAGGAGCTTCTAACCAATCGTTTAGAAGGTTTGCTCAATGAGGCGGAAAAGACTGTCACCGGCATGACCAATGATAAAAATACTTTTCCCGACCCCACAGACCGAGCTAATTTAGAGACGGACCGCAATTTTTTATTGCGCCTCCGCGACCGCGAGAGAAAGCTGATTCTGAAGATCAAAGAGGCTTTGGCCAGGATCGAGGACGGAACCTTTGGCATCTGCGAAGAATGCGGGGAAGAAATTTCCGAAGAAAGGTTGAAAGCCCGCCCCGTGACCACGCTATGCATCGAATGCAAGACGAAAGCTGAAGCCGAAGAGAAGAAAAAAATCTCTCTCGGCTAAGAAAGGGACCAAGGCAATGAAAGTAAAATGGTATGGCCATTCAGCTTTTTTGCTTACCTCTAGCCAAGGGTTTAAAATCATCACCGATCCCTACGAATCTGGGGGTTTCGGGGGGGCCATCGGCTATGGCCAAATTCCGGATGAGGCCGATGTGGTTCTGGTAAGTCACGATCATGCCGATCATAATTACGTAAAAGGCCTTCCGGGGAAACCAATGGTGGTGCAAGGCTCAGGCACCCACCGGGTAAAAGACTTAGAGGTAAGAGGGATTGCCACGCACCACGATGAAGGACAGGGTTCCCAAAGGGGAGGGAATACCACTTTCTGTTTCACTCTCGACGGTCTTCAAATATGCCACCTGGGCGACCTTGGACACGTACCCACCGAACAACAGGTTAAACAAATCGGCCCGGTGGACTTACTTCTTATGCCCATCGGAGGCGTTTACACCATAGACCCCCCCCAGGCTACCTTGACGGCTCAGCAATTGAATCCCCGGGTGATCATCCCCATGCATTTCAAAACTCCTCGATGCGGTTTTCCCCTAGCGCTCGTGGAAGAGTTTACCAAAGGAAAGTCATCGGTTAAAAATCTTGGGGCCAGTGAATGGGAGATCAAGAGGGAAAATCTCCCCCCAACACCTGAGATTATCGTTTTGCAGCCAGCCCTTTAACAGCGGAGGTTGGGTCTGATGAAGCGCAATCATCCCCTGCGGTATCTCCTTTTTTGCCTTTTTACCCTTTCCGTCCCTTTGCTTTTTAACCCCTTGAATGCCGATGAAGCGCAGCTCGTCCGGGTGCGTAAAGGGGATACCATCAGCTACCTCTCTTTCAAGATATACGGAATGTACGACCTCGGAATCGTCGAACTCCTGCGGCGAGAAAACCCCCAGATTAAAGATATCAATTTAATCTACGCTGGCCAGCAGCTCCGCTTTCCGAAACCCGTGGCCATGAAAAAATGGTTGAGTGAAAAATCCCTGAAGCCCGGAGAACCAAGCCCGCCCCCGACTCCCAAGGAACCCCGCCCAGCCAAAGAGGAGCCCGCGAAAGAGGAGATCCTGCCCGGGATGCAAGTCCGAGCGAATAAAGGAGTTGTCACCTATCTGGATGGGCAAGTACAAGTGAAAAAAAGCGAGAATCCCCAGTGGTCTCCAGCTCGACCCAACTATATTTTATATGAAAAAGACCAGATCAAGGTTCTGGCCAAATCGCGAGCCGAGCTAATTTTAGACAACCAGAGTGTCATGAGGCTTTCGGAAAACACTCTCTTAACCCTCCACAAGCTTGAGGAAGAAAAGGCTTCCCAAAAGGAAACGACCTGGACGGACCTTTCCTTGGGAAAATTATGGACCCGCGCCGCCAAGTTTTTCAACCCGGCTTCACGCCTGGAAGTAAGAACACCCACCGCCATCGCTGGTGTCCAAGGAACCATATACCAGGTGAGCGTAACCAACGAGCGGTCTACAAAAATCCAGGTCTTCGAGGGGGCAGTGAATGTTTATAACCCCTTTCCAGCATCCAAACCTCCCCAGGCTGGCCGGGCAACTCCCTTGGGCGAGCCGCAGGAAGTAAAGGGTCCCGAAGAAGTTCCCGGGCCGACTGCCGTTTCCCGTGAAGAATGGACCCAAATTGTCTTACGCCAGTTCCAACAGATTACCGTAACCGACCGCGACATTTCCCGCCCCACCTCTTTCGATATCAGCAAAGAACGGCAAAGCGAGTGGATTCGATGGAACGAAGAAAGAGACTTGGATTTTCAGCCACCGGCAAGGCCCCGTTGATGGCCGGGGAAACTTTTTTATGAGTCCAACTTTCCGAACCCCAGCGAAGAAAATCAAGGTTGGGGATATTCTTCTGGGGATGGGTCTAACCGTCTTTGTTGCCTTTCTTTTTTTTATCCCTTTTAAATTTTTCGAAACCGCCCATTGTAAGCTTTATGACCTTAGCCTCAAAATTCGGGGCTCCCTTATTCCTCCCCAAGGGTTGACCATTGTGGCCATCGATGATGCCTCCCTTGCCCGGGTTGGCAGGTGGCCCTGGCCCCGGACCAAAATCGCCGATTTGATCAATCGCTTGTCTGAAGCCGGCGCCAAGATTATCGCCGTGGATATTGTCTTCCTTCCGGTGCAAGGGGAAAAAACCAACGGGAGCGATCAGCTATTCGGAGAAGCCACCCGCCGGGCGGGAAATGTCATTTTCCCTTTTTATTTTACGCTGGGAAAATCCCAAGAAGGAGCAAAGAAAGCCGTTATTACCTCTCCTGTCGCTGCGGCTTCCTTTTTGCTCTTCGATGACCCCAAGAAATTTACTGACTTTCCCCCTCCGTCCGCCAACGAGATTTTTGCCCCCCCTCCAGAAATCTCTCAAGGGGCCAAGGCCCTCGGACACATCAATGTCCTTCCCGATACGGATGGCAAGGTGCGCTGGGATCCATTGATCATCGAGTATGGTGGACATTACTACCCTTCTTTCAGTTTGCAAGTCGCGGCCTCGGCCCTGGGGCTGTTGAGAGGGGACATCACCGTTCGCGTAGGTCATTCCATCCGTTTAGGGAATAAAAAAATCCCAACTAACCCCCAAGGGATGATGCTCCTGAATTATTATGGAGACAATCAAACCTTCCCCTATCATTCCTCTGCCGATGTCCTTGCGGGAAAAACTCCGGCAGAGACTTTTAAGGAAAAAATCGTTTTCGTGGGAGTAACCGCTGCCGGGATGTCTGCCGGAGCCCATGACCTCATGGCGACTCCCTTCTCTAACCAATTTCCCGGTGTAGAAAAACACGCCCATGAAGTCGCTTCTGTCCTCCAAGGCCGCTTTATTTCCCGTCCAACCTGGGCTTCTTTCGGGGAGTTTGGGTTGATTTGGGGGATGGGACTTCTGCTCACTTTTTTGTTACCGAAGGTTCGGCCGACTTATCAGCTCGCCACAAGTCTAATCGTTCTCTTGGCGTTAGGCGGGCTGATGATCGCGGCCATTTTTCAGGGAACGTGGATCAAAATCTTTTTCCCTGGCTTGCTGGTAATCCTCCAGTATGTTGCGGTTACGGCTCGCCGGGCTCCCATGGTCCAAAAGGAAACGACTCGCGCCACCGATTTAACGGGCATCGTCCATGACGAAGATGAACTGCCTGGGGTAGCCGACCGGGCAACCCGTCCGGAGGCCGCTGGCTCCGTTCAAAAGATCGGCAGGTATGAGATCTTAGGAGAGCTCGGGCATGGGGCGATGGGAGTGGTGTATAAAGGAAGAGATCCGATCATTGACCGCTTGGTGGCTATCAAGACCATTCGTTTCGACCGGTTCTATGAAGAACAAGAGATTCAAAATCTGAAGGAACGGTTTTTTAAGGAAGCCCAAGCTGCTGGACAGCTTATCCACCCCAACATCGTTACGGTCTTTGACGTGGGCGAAAATAAAGGACTCTCTTTCATGACCATGGAATACATCGAAGGGGAGAGTCTTTCCCAATTTACGGCCAGAGGCCGCCTGCTGCCCCCAGAAAAAGTTTTGACGATAATCATCGAAGCCGCCGAAGCCCTGGATTTTGCCCACCGCCGGGGGATCGTCCATCGCGATGTGAAACCTGCCAATATTATGCTCACCCCCACGGGGCAAGTAAAGGTAATGGACTTCGGTATTGCCAAACTCCCTACTTCCACGCTCACCCAAACGGGGTCCATTCTGGGCACTCCTTCTTACATGTCACCGGAACAAATCAACGGTCTGGACCTTGACGGACGATCTGACCTTTTTTCTCTGGGCAGCGTTTTTTATGAACTTCTCACCGGGACGAAGCCTTTTAAAGGGGAGACGCTCTCTGCTTTATCTAACCAAATTACTCAGGGGACCCCCCAGCCGGTTTCACGGACAAATCCCGACATTCCCCCATCTTGCGATGAAATCCTGCTCCAAGCCTTGGCCAAGGCACCGCAAAATCGTTTCCAGAGTGGAAAAGATATGGCCGAGGCCTTGAAAAAGATCCTTCAAGAAAACAGGGAAAACCCAGTGCAACCCTGAGGGAGGAAAATAAAGAATCGATCATAGAATATTTTGGGACTATTTTGGGCCTTGACTTTTTAGTTTTAAAAATAAACTACCACCGACCTTGTCGGTGGTTTTCTGAATGCGGCGAGACTACGGACATTGTCCTTCGTCTTGCCTGAAATGGTATAAAAAGTTTATCCAAGTATCTTGCTCACCAACAAGGTTGGTTCGCCAAAGGTGTGGGGCTTTCGCCCCCACACCCCACCACTGACATTGTCAGTGGATTAGACTGAAAATTTAAAGGCAATATATGCATATTCAGGGGTGTTGTCAAATATTTTTTCGGGCTTGCCCGGCCAATGGGTGCTGGGTGTCTGAACGTTAGACAAAATTCAGTTATAGGGGTTCTTTTTTCCTCCGGCGCAATAGGATTCGTAAAGGGGCCCCGGCAAATCCGTATCTTTCTCGCAATTGCCGCATCAGATACCGCAGGTAAGGTTCGGTGACTCCTCGGGGTTCATTCGTGAAGAGAACGAAAGTTGGCGGGGCTGTGGCCACTTGGGAGATATAATAAAGCTTCACGGTCCGGCTGCCCGCAAGCGGAGGGGGGTTGTTTTGAAATATTTCCTGAAGCCATTGGTTAAGTTTGGCTGTGGCAATACGTTTACGGTGTTCGCTGATAACCGCATCGATGGTTTCGAAGAGTTTGGATACGCGCTGGCCAGTCAGGGCAGAAATGAAGAGGATGGGTACATAATCAAGGGTCTTGATCTCTTTGCGGATTCTCTTCTTATATTGTTCCAGAGTAGAAGTTTCTTTTTCTACCAAATCCCATTTGTTAACGATGAAAATCAGAGCCCGGCCATTCTCCTCGGCGAATTCAGCGATGCGGGCATCTTGATCGGTCAGCCCCTCGAAGCCATCGAGGAGGATCACAGCCACGTCGCAGCGTTCCAGACTCTTTAGGGCTCTAATCGTCATGTATTTTTCCAATCGTTTGGATACCTTGCTTTTACGGCGGATCCCGGCGGTGTCTATAAAGATGTACTTTCGGCCCTCGCGCCTAAGAGGGGTGTCGATCGCGTCCCGAGTCGTGCCCGGCGTAGAATCAACGACGGCGCGGGGGCGCCCGATGAGTTTGTTCAGGAGGGAAGATTTCCCCACGTTGGGCCGGCCCACCAGAGCTACCCGGATTTCTCCTTCCTCTCTTTCTTCTTGGAGAGGGGTGGGAGTAAGTACTTTAAAAACCCCGTCCATCAAGTCGGCCACGCCTCTTCCATGTTCGGCCGAGATGGAATACAGCGCGGGTACTCCCAGTTGATAAAAATCTATAACGTTCTCCTCCTGCCGCTCGCCATCGATCTTGTTGACCACGTAGAAGACGGGTTTCGTTACTTTCCTAAGGTAATGGGCAACCTCAATGTCCGCGGGATTCAATCCCTCTTTTCCGTCCATTAGAAAAAGGACGAGGTCAGCTTCTTGAATCGCCACTTCGGCTTGCTCCTGGACCTGTTTGGGGATGCGCTCTTTGGCTGCGGGTTCAAAACCGCCGGTGTCGATCAGGAGGAAAGGGTGATCCTCATAAAGAGCCTCGGCATAGTTCCGATCGCGGGTCACGCCAGGTTCATCTTCGACAATGGCCTTGCGCCTTTTGACCAAACGATTAAAGAGGGTGGATTTCCCGACGTTGGGCCGGCCAATGATAACAACAACAGGTTTCATAATTTAGCAGGCGCAATTTCCCCCTTTTCGGAGATGGATACGCGATGAAAATTCAAAATCTCGGCAATCAACCTTCCCTTCGATCGACACCAACAACACAGAGAAGGTATTCCGCTTCAAAGGGGGCCATATATTAGGTTTCAGGCCCTCTCTCGCAGGGCTCTGCGCAGGATTTTGCCCGTGGGGCCTTTGGGCAGAGTCTCCATAAATTCAACGGCCCTCAGCTTTTTGTAAGCTGCCAACCTCTCCTTGACATAATCCATGATTTCTTGCTCGGTGGCGGTTTCTCCGGGCTTTAGAACTATGTAGGCCTTGGGAATTTCTCCCAGCCTCTCATCGGGAACAGCTACCACTGACGCTTCCAGCACTTTGGGATTTTCATAGAGCAAATTCTCTATTTCGATAGGATAGATATTGTAGCCCCCGCATATAATCATGTCTTTCTTGCGGTCAAAGATGTAAACGTACCCGTCCTCGTCGATCATCCCGATATCTCCGGTGTGCAACCAACCATCTTTTATGGCTTCGGCGGTCCCTTCCGGGTTCTTCCAGTATCCCTTCATTACGCAATGACCCCGGCAGCATATCTCTCCATGGGTATTGGGGGGGAGAGTATGATCGTCGTCATCTACAATTTTCACTTCTATCTGCGGCAAAGGATAGCCAACACTCTTGAACTTTCTCGGCAAATCCAATCGATCCATGGTTATGACCGGTGAACTCTCTACCTGGCCATAGGCCTGAATGGTTGTGCAATTATACTTTTCTTCAAATCTCTTCCTTAAATCCAAGGGCGTCATGCTCCCGGTGGTGATACAGACCTCCAGAGAGCTAAGGTCATACTGCGGCTCATCAGACAAGTTCAAGAACGTGGCATAAACTGTAGGCACTGCAAAGGTATAATTAATCTTGTGCCGGGCGATGATCATCGCCGCCTGCTCGGCCACGAATCGCTCCATTACATGCAGGGTAGCGCCCCGGCCAAAAAGCACGAATTGGCCTGCAGCCAGGGAAAGCAGATGGGATAGGGGAAGCAGGCAGATTCCCACCCAATTTTCATTGGCCCCCAGGCCCTCGGCGTAATATTCGGCATTCATATACAGATTGCGATGGGTCAGCATGGCTCCTTTGGGGTTTCCGGTGGTGCCAGAGGTGTAAAGAATGGTGGCGGTATCATCGAGGCTAAGATCGATGCTGAAGAAATTTTCTGAAAATAGGCCGATCCATTTTTCAAAAGAGAGAGCATCGGCCGCGTGGTCCTCCAAACCTACGGCAATGACTTTTTCCAAAGCGGGCAGTTTATTCCTCACTTGCCTCACGGTGTCTAAACATGGGGCCATTGTGATAAGAACCTTCGCTTCCGAGTTAGACAGGAGGTATTCAATCTCTCTGGCCTTGAAGAGGATGTTCATTGGGACAACCACCCCGCCCACCTTCAGGATGCCATAAAAAGAAGTGATGAATTCGAGGCAGTTGGGGAGCCACATTGAAACCCGGTCCCCTTTCTCAACCCCTAGGGACACAAACGCATTGGCCACCTTGTTGGCCTCGGCATTCAGAAGAGAATAAGAATACCCCTTCTCCCCGAATACGACCGCAGTTTTATCTGGCCGGCGAATGGCTTGGTATTCCAAAGAAATGGCGGCCAAATTCATAAGATCACCCCCCAGATGTTTTTCAGCACCATCTTTAAAATCCTCTGCGTCCTTCATAATACCCGGCTTTTTTTCACGCTTGCCGTATAATCATAAACACCCTTGCCGGTTTTGATTCCCAAATGTCCTCCAAGGACTAGTTTTTTCAGTAAAGGGCAGGGCCGATATCGGTCGCCTATTTCCCGATTTAAATACTCCAAGATGGATAATATGGTGTCCAATCCCACGAAGTCGGCCAATTCCAGGGGGCCCATGGGATGCCGTAAATTCAAGCGTACGCCCGTATCGATGTCCTCTGCTTTGCTGACTCCTTCCATAAGGACATAGAAAGCCTCATTGATGAATAGAGGAAACATCCGGTTCAGGCAAAATCCTGGGAAATCTTTAGCCATAAAGACTTCCTTGCCCAATTTCTTAGAGAGCTCCTCCACCAACTGGACGG
>JAURYC010000282.1 GCA_030654105.1 Deltaproteobacteria bacterium | reverse complement strand
TTCCATGCCCTGGAGCTTTACTTCCACCGTTGTAGAAAAGATATATGTTTTTTGTGCTCTCTTTTTGCGGAGGCAGAGTGAAGGGGTGCAGAAAGGTATGCTCCCACCGTTTGGCCGGCGCGCAGCATCTCCCCGCCGGGTCTTGATAATCCTGCTGAAATCATGAGAGAAAATAAAAAGTGAAGAGGGGCAAGAATAAAGTAAGAATAATAGAGAATTTGCTGAATACCTGTTGGCAACCGAGACAAAAGCTGGCGGGCAAAGACCTTCTCTGCTTCAGCATCCCTGAAAGGCTTGATCACAAACCCAGTGGATAAAGCGCAAGGGTTAACGTCAAGCGTTATTGAATAACAGCCAGAAATTACGCGATTGGCGCAACAATCCGGATTCCGCAATCCGCAATCTACCTTCTGCAATTGAAATTATAGTCTTCTCCTATCTGAATCTTCCTTAGTAACGCAATTTGATCGGCAATCCCCGTGACAGGTTCCAGCCCGGCCCACTGGAAAAGTTCGGGGAGCGTTTCATCAGGTTCACAGCGGGGCAGGGGGCCGGCGGATAAATGGTGCACCAGCTTCATGGTTTTCAGGCCGTCAAACCATGAGTGAAACCCGGTCAATAAGGTTGCCCGGTCACGAAAGTTTTTCTGCAATTTTTGCCATACTGCCGGGAAGCGGATGCTATCCAGATAAGCTCCCAAATCTTTGGAGATTCGTTCCGCCTTTACCCGGATTTCTTCGCCGGGAGCATCCAGATTCCGGGCAATTAGGGCTAGCCATTCCTCAAGGATTTGAAAGCAAGCGGTTTGATAAAACATGACTGCTTCGTTTTCCCCTGCAAGCAATCTGGTGATGCTGCGCCCGGTTCCGAATGGAACGCGATAGGAAGCCCTGGGCGAAGGGTAAACAACCGTTCCTTTGACCTTACTGATTCCTCCAGTCTTGGCTAACTGCTGCAGAAAATAAAAATCTTCTCCGGCGGCGCGCACATTCATCCCGCCCATCCGGACGTAAGCCTGCGCCGAGCAGGCCATGGCACTCCCCACGGTATGAAAGGCATAAGGGGAACCGGCACGGGAAAGTCCCAGTACGTAGGCCCGGAGAAAAAGTTCATACCGTTTGATGGCCCGATCTTCTGCCGGGGTTGAGCCAGGCTGATGGCAGAAAGGAATCACCGCGCCGGATACTTTCGCATCCTGGAAATGGCGGATCAACGCCGAAAGATAATCAGGGCGGACGAGGGTATCCGCATCCAAGGAAATGAACAGCGGGGAGACCTTCTCGTAGTCGAACCGGGGAAGGGCCAAGTCCATTCCAATCTTGCGAGCTAACCCCACTCCTCCCGTTTTTTTGGGCAATTCAAGTCCAGAAGAAGCTGCGTCCACCCAGGCTAAATGGAGATTGTCCCGGGAAGGCTTCCTGGCTGCGAGCCTTTGCAGGGTTTGATGGTTATCCATTTTAGCGGAGAGGGGAGCATCCTCACGATGGTTTACAACTACCACGATTAAAAACCGCTGCAGAAGCTCTGACGGATTTTGGGCCAGAGCATGCAAGGTCGTAAACAAGAAATCGGTTTCCGCCAAAGAAGGGATAACCACCGCTCCTTCAAATCCCCCTTGCTGGGTTCCGGCAATCTTCCAAAGGCCACAGAGGCCACGGGTATCTAAATACTTTTTAACTGAAGAAGGAATCATGGCAAAAAAAATAACCCTGATTTTTTTGCAGGATGGATGCTGCCGGATCTTGGTTGCCGTCTATCCATTGGATTCTAACACCCTGACGTTCCATGCGGCGGAACCAGGTTTCCTGACGCTTGGCCAACTGGTGGATGGCGCTGTTGAGTTTCTGGAACATATCGTTTTTATTCAAGGCGCCTTTTAAGTACTGAGCTACAAAGCGGTATTCCAAACCGTAAAACTCCAGGGCCTCCAAGGGGATTCCGGTATGGTGGAGCCGGGCAACTTCTTCGATCAAGCCATGACTTAGCCGTTCTTTGAGGCGCTGGGTAATCCTGCGGCGTAAAGCCTTCCTTCCCCACTTTATTCCAAAAACGAGCGGCGAAAGTTCAGGAAGGGGAGGTACGTTCTGAGCCTCGCTCTGGTATTCAGCGATTTCGATGGCCCTGATCAGGCGATTGCGGTCAAGCAGATCGGTGGTGTTGTGCAGCTTGGGATTAATCTCTTTGAGGCGGGCGGCTAAATTTTCAGCGGAATGCACGGCAAGTTCTTGGCGTAGGGCAAGATTTTCGGGGACCTCTATGAGCTCGTATCCCCGCAGAACAGAATCAAGGTACATTCCGGTCCCCCCGACCAAGAGAGGAAGGTGACCACGGGCCTGAATCTCCTTGAAGGCTTCGCCAAAACGGCGCTGGAATTCAAAGACATTGAATTCATATCCCGGATCGACGATATCAATGAGGTGGTAAGGAACAGAACCGTATTCTTCCAAATCCTTGCCTGTGCCGATGTCCATCCCCCGGTAAACCTGCCTGGAATCTGCGGATATAATTTCCCCCTTCAGAGCACGAGCGACTTGAACAGCCACCCGCGTCTTCCCGGAAGCGTTAGGCCCCAAAATAACCAGAAGATTATAGGGCATTGCCCCTTCACTCTCCCTTAAGTTTTCGCAGGTTCTAATTTCCAATTTAGTAGGTGTTTGCTAATCTGTCAACGATGTGAATTTCTGTGAATTTCTGAAAAAATCCTAAAAAAATACTTGACACGCTAAAATGCATAATGTATAAATTATACAAAATTTAACCCGGTAAAAATTCCTATGCAAAAAATCCAGCAATCCAATCTCTCCTTAGGGAATCAGGCTTACCAGGAGCTGAAACGCATTATTTTAGAGCGACAAATTTCTCCCGGTGACAAGCTGAACGAAAGCGAGTTAGCCCAGGGCTTGGGCATAAGCCGAACGCCTGTGCGGGAGGCTATCAACCGTCTG
>JAURYC010000281.1 GCA_030654105.1 Deltaproteobacteria bacterium | reverse complement strand
GGCGGGCCAGGAGGTCCATTTCGGCTTCGGTCAGCCAGACGCAGTGGCAGGCGATCAGAGAGGGGGAGAGGAGTCCTAAACTTTCCATATGATTTACTGGTCTTTTGCCATATTTCTTAGAAATTTCTTCAACTTCGCTTCGGGTCTCGGCCAGATGAATGATCATGGGAACTCCATACCGATCCGCCAAATCCTGACACTGCCCCAAAAGCCCAGGAGAACAGGTGTACAAGGCATGGGGTTCCACGGCAATGGAGATGAGGGGGTCACCCTGCCAGCGGCTGATCAAGGCTTCGGTATATTCCAGTCCTTTATCCAGAGGTCCGTAATTGGGTGAGGGGAAATCATAAAGTACTTCTCCGACCAAAGCCCTCATTCCTGCTTCTTTGGCCGCTTGGGCAACCCGGTCTTCAAAAAGATACATGTCGCAAAACGTCGTAGTCCCTGAGCGGATCATCTCGCTGCAGGCCAAAAGCGTACTCCAGTAAACCTGCTCGCCGTCAGATTTACTTTCCGCTGGAAATATGTAACGGGTCAACCAGTCAATCAATGGAAGGTCGTCGGCCATTCCCCGGTAAGAGGTCATGGCCGCGTGGTTGTGGGCATTCACCAGACCGGGCATGATCAGGCCGCCCCGGGCATCAATGGTTTGGCGAGCCTCAAAATATCTTTCCACATGGGCTTTCGCTCCCAGGCTGGTTATCCGTCCGTTTGAAACGGCCAAGGCTCCGTCAATGATGGGTTCGGAATCGGGTGACAGAGGGAGTACTGTGCCATTGGTCAAGATCAAATCCGCAGACTTTCTTACTTGTTGGCCCAAGGAAACCTCCTCTAAATCTTTTCCAGAACTCCCTCCACAATGCCGATCATTTTCTTCCCGGCCACAGCAGCATTGGCCAGGATTGCTTCGAGGGGAGCTGGTTGCATGCAATCTGGAAGATTGACGTTGGAAATGGCCGAAAACCCCAGGATGCGCAAGCCGCAATGAGCCCCTATGATAACCTCAGGGATGGTAGACATCCCAACGGCATCGGCTCCCATCATCCGTAAAAGACGGGTTTCTGCCGGGGTTTCCATGCTCGGGCCCGTCACCCCTACATAAACCCCTTTCTGGAGCTTGATCTTTTTTTCAAGAGCGACTTGTTCGGATAAACCGATCAGCTCTCGATCATAGACGGCAGTCATATCAGGGAACCTCGGACCCAAAGCATCGAGGTTGGGACCGATCAGCGGGTTTTGCCCGGTAAAATTGATGTGGTCAGAGATGACCATGACATCGCCGGCGGAAAAGAGCGGGTTTAGGCCCCCGGCCGCATTGGATATGATAAGAATTTTCACTCCGAGCTTTTTCATCACCCGAACGGGAAAGGTTACCCGCAATAGCGGGTGGCCTTCGTAGAAATGGAACCTTCCTTGCATCACCAATACTTCCTTGTTGGAGCAGCGGCCGAAGATTAAGCGACCGGCATGTCCCTCGACTGTACTGCGGGGAAAGTGAGGAATCTCTTCATAAAGCAGTGATTGCCTTAGGGAGATTTTTTTCACCAGGCCCCCGAGGCCCGTTCCTAAGATAATGCCAACTCCGGGCTTCGCTTTGACCCTGCTGGCAATGAATTGAGAGGCTTCTTCCATTTCTTGTAGAATGTTTTCCATGAAAAGGTGCTCCTTAGCGCAGGGTGAAATACGAACAGCATCTTATTGAAAAAGTCAAACGGTGTCAAGAGCGGTTATCGTGCTAAATATCTGCTTGACAACATTTCCCGCCCTGTTAAAATTTAATCATTATTTTTTGCCTTGGAGTAAGATTGACTAAAACCTAAAAAGGGATATTCACCGCAGAGGGCACAGCGCGGCCATCCTGCTTCATTTTTTTTTGGGCCTAAAAAGTTATGATTGGCAAACCTTGAACTAATTTGAGAGGTCGATGAATATGCATGTCATTGTTTCCGGGTCACTGGCATACGACCGGATTATGGATTTCCCGGGATACTTCTCGGAGCATATCCTCCCCGAGAAAATACATGTTTTGAACGTCTGCTTCCAGGTGAAGGGCATGAAGGAGAAATTCGGCGGCACGGCAGGCAATATTGCCTACGCGCTCACCCTGATGGGCGAGAAGCCTGGAATCTCCGCTACTATCGGACATGATTATCAGCGGTACTTCGAATGGCTGGCGAAGAAGGGGATCTCTACCGAAAACATCAAAATCATAGAGGATGAATTCACTGCCAGTGCCTATATAACCACCGACCGGGCTGATAACCAGATCACCGGGTTCAACCCGGGAGCCATGAAATATCCTTCCTCTCTGGATTTCGACAAACTCAATCCAAAGGAGACCATGGTTATCATCTCTCCCGGTAATCTTGAGGACATGGTGAACTACCCACGCGTCTGTAAGGCCAGGGGGATCGACTATATCTTCGACCCTGGGCAATCGCTGCCCATGTTGGATGCGAAAGAACTGGTTAAGGCCATAGAAGGGTGCCGGATTCTGATCTCCAATGATTATGAGATGGATCTGATCATGAGCAAGACCGGGCTAAACCAAGAAGCCTTGCTTAGGCGGGCCAGGACGATCATTGTCACCCTGGGAGATCTGGGTTCAAAGGTCTTCACACCGGATTGTGAAATAAGTATTCCTACTGTGAAGCCCAAGGCGGTAGAGGACCCGACAGGCGCCGGAGATGCTTACAGGGGCGGGCTGGTCAGCGGTCTGGTCCGGGGCAAGGATATCGAACAGTCTGCCAGGATGGGCAGTGTATGCGCTTCCTTTGCTGTAGAGTGCTACGGCACTCAAGAATATAGGTTCAGCCCCAAGGAATTCAACGAGAGGTTCAACGAGTGCTACTGAGAGTAAGCATTCCTCCACAATGGAAACCTTTCCCAATCAGAGGGGGATTAATCCCCGGGTATGAGTTATTGCTCAGAGGTTGGAGTCTCTTGGGTCCCTTGGGGGGCTCCTTCTTTTTTGTCTCTTGTCCGGCAACACATCTGCATCATCCAATGAAACCCATTCCAGAATCCCCCATTAGCAAGCATAAGAACTACTCCCCATTTTTTTTACCGACGGGTTCACAGATTAAGACATTTCTCTCATCCACTTCGAAGTTGCATTTCTCTTCCAGGATTGCCTTTAACTTTTTACGGGACCGATGCAGCCTTACCTTCACATTCTGGACCGATAGGCCGAGAATATCAGTAATCTCTTGATGGGAAAAATCCATGACGTCAGCAAAAAGGATAACGCTCCGCTGCGATTCAGGAAGAAGGTTGAGTTGGTCCTGAACACATTGGGACATCTGGCTCTGCTCCAATTTTTTCTGAACTGGAGTCTCCTGAAGGTTTACCAGCCCATCATGAATTTCCTCAAAATGGGAAAATGTACTTTAGTAAATCTGACAAGTCCTATTATAGCTTAGCTTTTTTTATTCGTTTAGCGTTTGGAAAAGGGCGGCCAAATTTGTTTTCTTGATCTTTGCCCTAAGAAATTTTTATAATGGAATTGTCTATTACCCGTTAGCCTCTCCCCTTTCCCCTCTTCTGCAGGGGGGAAAAACTGGGTGAGAGGGATTTTCTCGGAGGGAAGGAAAAAAATGCCAAACGAAAATGGTTTTCACATGACCCCTGAAGAGTTCCGGCTCTATGGACGGGAGGTAGTGGACTGGATTGCCGATTACTATCAACGCCTTGAGTCCCTCCCGGTAATGTCCCAGGTTCAGCCAGGACAAATACGTGCTTCGCTTCCTTCCGAGCCGCCTCTCCGAGGAGAAGCCTTTGCAGCGATTCTCAGGGATGTGGACGAGATAATCCTTCCTGGAATCACCCATTGGCAGTCGCCCAATTTCTTTGCTTTCTTTCCAGCCAACACTTCAGGGCCCTCCATATTGGGGGAGTTACTTTCCGCAGGCCTTGGGGTCCAGGGAATGCTGTGGGCAACAAGTCCGGCCTGCACAGAGCTTGAAACGCATATTCTGGATTGGCTGGCGGATATGATAGGCATGCCGGCAAAATTCAAATCTGACCGGACGGGGGGCGGGGTAATCCAGGATAGCGCTTCCAGCGCCTCCCTTTGTGCTCTTCTGGCAGCTCGCGAGCGCGCGACCAACTTTATGAGCAACCAACGTGGCTGTGATGGGCGTCTCGTTGCCTATGCCTCAACCCAGACCCATTCTTCCATCGAGAAAGCAATTAAGATTGCCGGGATGGGCCAGCAGAATCTCCGACTTATTGAGGTGGATGAACGCTTTGCCCTACGGCCCGGTGCCCTGGCTAAACAGATCGAGCAGGATCGTCGGTCTGGCCTGATCCCCTGTTTTGTATGCGCGACTCTGGGCACTACCTCCTCGAACGCCATCGATCCGCTACCGGAGATCGGTCAGATCTGCCGCCGGGAAGGCCTTTGGCTTCACGTGGATGCCGCCATGATCGGTACCGCCGCCATCTGTCCCGAGTACCGCTATATCCATACCGGAATAGAATTTGCCGATAGTTACTGTTTTAATCCCCACAAGTGGATGTTTACCAATTTCGATTGCGATTGCTTTTATGTGGGGGACCGGGCGGTTTTAATCAACACCTTGAGTGTGCTTCCCGAGTACCTGCGCAACCAAGCCACCGAGTCGGGCGCGGTCATCGACTATCGAGACTGGCAAATATCGCTGGGTAGACGTTTCCGCTCTTTGAAGCTGTGGTTCGTCATCCGTCACTACGGGGTGGAAGGTTTACGCTACCACATTCGGCGCCATGTGGAATTGGCTCAAAAATTTGCCCAGTGGGTCCAAGATGACCATCGCTTCGAACTGGCCATGCTGCCCCCCTTCAATCTGGTCTGTTTCCGGCATGTAAGGGGAGAAACCATCAATCAACAATTGTTGGAGCATGTGAATCGGAGTGGCCAGCTATATTTAACCCATACCAAGCTCAACGATAAATATACGCTGCGATTCTGCGTCGGGCAGACCCGTACGGAGGAACGTCACGTTCATCGAGCCTGGCAGCTGATTCAGGAGACAGCGGAAGAGCTTGAGCGGTAAGAGAAGGTTACCTCTTCCGCCGGGGTGGGACATAAGGGGTTTCCAGATATTCTTTGGCTTCACGCTGGGCTAAACCCTCAGCCCCCTCAATCTCCAGGGCCTTTTGGTAACACTCCTCGGCCATTTTCCTTTCTTTACGGATATCGTGGATCATGCCCAGGCGAACCAGCGCCAAG
>JAURYC010000280.1 GCA_030654105.1 Deltaproteobacteria bacterium | reverse complement strand
CGGGGTTACCTGGCCCATGGCAATCCCGTCCAGGAACTCCTTGGTGGTGACCCACTGAAACTTGTCGACCACCTCGTATTGAATCAACGGGATAATCGTAAACCCCCCGCCGAAGGCCAAGGCCCCCGTCTTGGACAGGGTCAGGGAAAGGGAAAAGAGTTCAGCATTCAGGAAATAACAAGTCACAAAAATAGCGACAATCAGCGCGGCCAGCACCCCAAGAAAAAGATAATCGCCCTTTACTGGCGGAGTTGATCTTGGGCCTGCAGGAGAGGAGGGAGGGGTAGGTTTGCCCACCGCCGGCCGGAGGAGAAGGGCTGCTCCTGCCGCCAGGATAAAAACCAAAACCGTGCTCAGGCGAAAAAGGAAGCCCAAAAAGGAAAAGGCCGCGATCAAGACTCCTTTCCAATCTTTGAAGATGGGTTTTCCAAAATTGATGAGAGCATTGAGGACGATGGCCATCACAATGGCCCCCAGCCCCTTAAACAGGGCCTGGATGAACCAGAGGTTCCCCAGCCCGAAATAAAGGGTGGAGAGGATCAAAAGAAGGAAAAAGGCGGGGAGGACAAAGGCAAACGCGCAGGTGAGCGCCCCCCAAATTCCCCGGAGGCGGTACCCGATGTAAGTCGAGAGCTGGACAAAGGTGGCTCCCGGGATTAGCTGGCAGAGGGCCAGGCCCTGCATGAATTCCGGCTCCTTCATCCAGCCCCATTCCTTGACGATGGTCTTTTTCATCTGACCGGCGATGGCCGGGCCGCCATAGGCCGTGGCTCCGATTATGAAGAAACGTTTAAAAAGAAGGTTCAAGGGAAGCATGCGCATGCTCTTGAATTTGGCGGGTTCGTTGACGGCAGGGAACCGGATTTTCTATGTTTATCCAAACCCATTTACGAAAGAACTGCAGGGGCAATTCATGAATTGCCCCTACTTCTTCTCCTCTTTAACCAGACAGGGGTGATCGCCGGTTATCCCATGGCATTCCTTGATTTGCTCAGGGGTACATTCTTCTGGTTTCCCTTTTAATTCATCGGGACATTGACAGCCAGAATTTTTTTCTGCGCAGCACATTATTTTTTCCCTCCTTTTGCTGGAGTCGATTGGCGGAACAGGCTTAAAAATTTTTCCAGACTTTTCAGATTTCTCTCCATGAAAGGGATCCAGTTCCGGAGCAGCTCTTCCCCTTCCCGGGTGAGGCGGTAATAACGCCGGGCAGGGCCGGTTCCGGAAGTGTCCCAGGTGGAGGACACATAGCCTTCCTCTTCCAATTTCCTTAAATGCCGGTAGATCATTCCCGGGTCGGCTGGACCGTCGAGAAATCCGAACTCGAGGATTTTTTCCAGAAGTTCGTACCCATAAGAGGGGTGATTGCGCAAAGCCAGGAGAAGACAGGGTTGAATAAACCGTTCAGTCTTCCCTCCGGGGCAGTTGCAATCGGTCCCGCCGCAATCTCTTTTCCGGCACATCCCTGCATCCTCTATAGATTTTAAACATATATAAGGCGAAGGCCTGTTCTGGGTCAAGAGAATTATTTCCCCCGACCCGCCCCACGGTTTTAATCGTTCACCTTTATCTTCTTCCCTTGCCAACCCCAGGCCTTATCTTTTTCTTGACAATTCTTACCGATCGGTTTATAAGAACATATCGTTTATTTTTTAGATCAGGAGGCGATATGGAAATTAAATACAAGATGTGGCTGGAAAAAGACGGTGAAGTGATCGCCGGAAACGGCAAGGTCGGTCTCCTGAAAATGATCGATGAGCTGGGATCGATCCAGAAGGCCGCAGAAAAGTACGGAATGTCCTACCGCCACGCCTGGGGGATCATTCAGAAGATGGAAAAGCGCTCCGGAATCAAGTTGGTGGAAACCCAGGTGGGTGGAAAAGAGGGAGGAGGTGCCCAAGTGACCTCTCAGGGAAAACGACTCTTAAATCAGTATGATGCTTTTCGAAAAGGTTTAGACCAATCTGTGGCGAGTAAGTTTAAAGGCGCTTTTAAAAAATAAAGAGAGCGTTCACCTTCCAGGGACCCGCGACCATGTAGGGGCGGGGTCACCCCGCCCCTACGGCGGATCGCTGAATGCAGAGAGCTATTCACTATGCGAATATTAGGAAACGAATATAATCGAATGGAATTGGCCGGGGCCTTCGGGGACCTGGGTACCTTTATACCCTTTGTGGCCGCTTACATCACCTTGAACAAGATGGACCCCTTGGGCATCTTAGTGGCTTTCGGGGTTTTCAAAATTTTCGTGGGGCAGTACTTCAAAACTCCCTTCCCCGTCCAGCCCATGAAGGCCATTGGCGGTATGGCTATTGCCCATCCGGGAAGTATCACTCAAGGAATGATCTGGGGGTCCGGGATATTTACCGCCGTTTTCTGGCTGGTAATGGGGTTCACCGGGGCAGTCTCCTGGCTGCACAAAATTACAGCCAAACCCATTATCCGCGGCATCATGCTGGGTCTGGGGCTCTCCTTCGTCCTGGAAGGCATCGGGATGATGAAAGGACAACCGGTTGTGGCCGTGATCGCTCTGGCTGGGACTTTCTTTTTACTCTCCAGGGAGAGGATTCCGGCCATGCTCATCCTGCTGGCCTTTGGAATGGGTGTCGCCCTGATTTCCAGCCCCTCCCTCTGGAATGAGCTTACCCAAATCTCTGCCCGTTTGAGAATTCCGGAGGTTTACCTGGGCAAGATCACTTGGCAGGATCTGGTCGCTGGGACGTTGATTCTGGGGTTACCCCAGGCTCCTCTCACTTTGGGAAACGCCATCATCGGGACAGCGGAGGAAAATAATGAACTATTTCCGGATCGGCCGGCGAAGGTGAAAACGATTGCCGTGGATCATGGATTCATGAACCTTTTCAGCGCGGCCATCGGGGGAATTCCTTTGTGCCATGGAGCGGGGGGCATGGCCGGCCACGTCCGCTTCGGAGCGCGCACGGGTGGGGCGCTGGTCATCATGGGCGTGATCGTTCTGGTCCTCGGCCTCTTTTTCAGCGATTCCGTGGCCACCATCTTTAAG
>JAURYC010000279.1 GCA_030654105.1 Deltaproteobacteria bacterium | reverse complement strand
CATCTAACAGGGTGAATCTGCGTCCCAAAGAGTCTGATGGGGAAAAGAGGGAATTATGAATTTGACAAAATTAATGCAGCCTTTTTGTTTGAAGAACCTGCTCCTGCGCAATCGGATCGTCATGGCCCCGATGCTCTCAAGGCTCTGCTACCCGGATGGAGTTGTCTCCCCCCAACTCATCGATTATTACGCTGAACGGGCGAAGGGGGGCGTAGGTCTGATCATCGTGGAGTACTGTTACATCGATGAGAAGGAAAGCAAGGCCAACCACGGGCAACTGGGGGTCTATAGCGACCAGCTTATCCCTGGACTGGGAGACCTGGCCGAAGCCATCCAGGAGCAGGGGGCCAGGGCCATCCTGCAAATCTGCCATGGCGGGCGCTGCACATCGGCCAAATACATGGGCCGCCAGCCGATCGCCCCTTCCGCCATACCCAGTTACACCGGGGAAATGGCCAGAGAGATGACCCTCGATGAAATCGAGAGCATTATCGAATCTTTTGCCGAAGCGGCTCGCCGGGCGAAAACAGCTGGTTTTGACGGCGTAGAGCTGCACGGGACGCATGGGTACCTGATGGCCCAGTTCCTCTCCCCTTATACCAATCGCCGGGCGGATATTTACGGCAGGGATCGAGGGTTGTTTGCCCTGCAGACCCTGGACCGGGTGCGCTCCAAGGTCGGGAGCGATTACCTGGTGGGCTACCGGATCAGCGGCGAAGAGTTCATCGAGGGTGGCCTAATCCTGGACGAGAGCAAAGCCTTCGCTAAAAGGCTGGCGGAGAGTGGAATCGATTACCTCCACGTGTCGGCTGGAATCATCGAAACCGGGCAGCACTTTATCATCCCCATGTACTTTCCTAAAGGGTATCTCCTCCATCTGGCCGAAGGAATTAAGAGGGTAGTGAACATTCCGGTCATTGCGGTGGGGGCCGTACACGATCCCTTCCTGGCCGAGCAAGCCCTGCAAAAAAAGCAAGCGGATCTGATCGCCATGGGCCGGGCTTTGATTGCGGATCCTGAACTTCCCAATAAGGTTCAGGCCGGCCGGTTTGAGGACATCCGCACCTGTTTGCGGTGTAATGAAGGTTGCAGCAGTCGCGTGCGCCAGAGCAAGACGCAGCGCTGCGCCGTCAATGCCGAGGTGGGGCGGGAACGGCAGATGCGCATCCATCCTGTTTCTAAGCCTAAACAGGTTTGTGTAATCGGGGGGGGCCCAGCAGGGATGGAAGCTGCTCGGGTACTGGCCTTGAGAAGACATCGGGTTACCTTAATAGAAAAAGAGAAAGAGCTTGGAGGTCTCCTCCGTCACGCCGCCATCCCAGCTTTTAAAGCCGAATTACGCAGCTTCCTGGAATATTCAAAAACTCAGGTGAATAAATTGGGTGTAGAAATCCTTTACGAACATGAGGCCACCCTCGAATTGGTCAAGGAACTCAAGCCTGACGCTGTGGTATTGGCTGCGGGGTCCACCATGCCTCTCCCGAAAATTCCCGGAATCCACAAACCCTTTGTGGCCACCGCTATCGATCTGCTCTCCGGAAAATACCAGGCCGGGAAAAGAGTCCTGGTTGCCGGGGGAGCAGCCATGGGATGCGAAGTGGCCGCGCACCTGGCTTCTTTGGGGAAGAAGGTAACTTTGGTAGAGATGCTAAACGACCTCGCCCTCGACCTAGAGATGCGCTCCCGGCTGGCCCTCCTGCAATTGCTGCAAGAAAGGAACGTAGAAATATTAACGGGCTGGATGCTTGCGAAAATTGAAGATGCCTTTGTGCTTCTGCACGGACGCGACTGGAGAGAGCGACGAGTAGAGGTGGACTCCGCGATTCTGGCCCTGGGACTCACACCAAATCAGGAATTGCTCAAGCCCCTGAAGGAAAATTTCGGAAATGTTTACGTTATCGGAGACTGCCTGGAGCCAAGGAAAATCTACCAGGCTATCCATGAAGGGGCCTTTGCCGGGAGAGCGATTTGATTCGCTCAAAAAAATTTTTAAAGGAGAGTGAAAATGAACAAAATCCGTAACGTGACCATCGTCGGTGCAGGCACCATGGGCCATTCCCTAGCCCAAGTTTTTGCTCAAGCCGGGTACAATGTTTGGCTGAACGATATCAAGGAAGAAATCCTTACCAAGGCCCAAAGCCTTATTTCTTCCAACCTGCAAACCTTTGTGGAGATGGGGCGTTTGGAGAAGAGTCAACCAGCCACCATTCTCAACCGAATCCATACCACCACAAAGATTGAAGATGCCGGGAAGAACGCTGACTTTGTCATCGAGGCGATCATTGAAGATGCGGCCGCCAAAAAAGAGATGTTCAAGACCCTCGACCAAGTCTGCCCTCCGACTGCCATCCTGGCCAGCAATACTTCCTATATGGACATTTTTAAATTCGTGGAGACCAAACGGCCGGACAAAGTGCTCATCACCCACTGGTTTGCTCCACCCCATATCGTGCCCTTGGTGGAGATCGTCCGCGGGCCGGCAACTTCTCAAGAGACCGTGGACACGGTGAAGGAGCTGATAATAGCCGCGGGCAAGAAACCCATTGTCATTTCCAAATTCCTTCCCGGGTTCATCGCTAACCGCCTGCAAAGCGCCCTGGGCAATGAGGTCTTGTTTCTGCTAGACAACGGCTATGCCTCAGCCGAGGATATTGATACGGCGACCAAAGCCAGTTTTGGCCTGCGCATGCCCATCCTGGGATTGGTAAAAC
>JAURYC010000278.1 GCA_030654105.1 Deltaproteobacteria bacterium | reverse complement strand
GGGTGAGACCTCTTTTGACATCAGCCGGGACATCATGCATAAGCAGCTAACCATACACGGTTCCTGGACTATGAGCACGATCGGCTTAGGAGAGGTCGCGAGATATGTGGCCGAACGCAAGCTCCCGTTAAAGAAACTGATCACCCATCATTTCCGTCTGGAGCAAGCGGCCGAGGCTTACAAGATCTTTGAGTCAGGGCAGACGGGGAAAGTGGTAATCACTTGGGTCTAAGATATCGGTCCTAGACCAAGTTTCCCGCAAAATTCCGGGGACACATACCTAAGAGGCTGTCCGGTTCAGACTTTCCGAATGAGAAAAAAACTCAGTGCATAATTTGCCAATCTTGTCGTGAAGCAGAAGAATTTAAGTAGAGGAGGTGCCCTATGGATCAGCGCCGGCCATACCGGTCTTTCGTGAGCTATATCGATCGCAGCCGGGAGTACTACGCCGCTCAGGGCTACTCCCAGCCGTATACCTGGGCCCACCACGACGACGCCCCCTTCACCCCTCTTAAAAAGCCGCTCTCCGAGTGCCGGGTAGGGTTGGTGACGACCGCAGGCAAAATGGATGCCGAAGCTGAAGGACAGGGCCGGCGGAAAACCAGGGAGTTATATGCGCTGGCGGCAAATCCGGCCCCGATGCGCATGTTCACTGCCGACCTGTTCTGGGACAAAGGCGCAACCCACACTGACGACGGCGATAGTTTCCTACCGCTGAACCGTCTAGCCGAGTACGCTGCTGGCAGCCGCATCGAGTCGGTGTCGCCCCGCTTCTATGGGGTCCCCACCGACTACAGCCAGGGCAGGACATCGTTGCGGGACGCCCCGAAGATCCTTGAGTGGTGCCGTGAGGATGGTGTCGGCGCCATGCTCCTCTCGGCACTCTGACCGGTCTGCCACCAGACCGTGAGTCTGGTCGCCCGACACCTCGAAGAAAACGGCGTGCCTACGGTAGTATTGGGCTCGGCCCGCGACATCGTCGAGGAATGCGGCGTCGCCCGCTTCGTGTTCACCGACTTCCCACTGGGAAACCCCTGCGGGAAGCCCTGGGACACCGAGATGCAGCGCTCGATCGTGGGAACTGCCCTTAATCTGCTTGAGAGGGCCTGGATGCCCCGCACCACGGTTCAGACGCCGTTTCGCTGGGGCAACGACGAGTGGCGCGACGCCTTCATGCGGGTCGACGACAGTAACCGCGAAGCGCTCGCCCGGGAGGGAGAAGAGCGCCGCCGCCGGCAGGCCGAAGCGAAGAAAGGTAACCGGTACCGCAATGGCAAGTCTTGAAATCCTGTAGGGAGGGGACGTAGGTTTTGAAACAACCTATGGAAGAGGTTGGCGGTTCTTTCTAAATATCTAGTCCGTCCACGAGTGTTTCAGAAATCATTGCTGGGTATTTGCCGGAGGGGAAGGATATGTTAGCTGATTTTGAAAAGCCATGGTTCTAATGGAATATAAAAGAATCAAGAGGATGTTAAAAGGATACGCAAGACCCTATTTTCAATTTGTAATAATGGCAAACCAAAAAAGAAGAAAGAAAGGAGGCCTTTCATGAATAAACCCACTATTCTTGATAACACCTTTCATTTCATTTTGAGGCGTATGATAGAAACCGGGCAGGCGCCGCACTATACTGAGATCGCTGCGGAGCTAGGGGCTTCACCGGAGGAGGGGCGAAAAACTCTCCATGAGCTCTTTAGTATGAGGATCCCCGCTTGGCTATTTCCGGGGATTGATTATATCGTCTCCTTTGCCCCATTCAACAATCTTCCTACTCAATATCGGCTGACCATTTCTTTTTTTTTGATTGATTACCCCTTTTGAATTTTGTTCTTTATTTGAGGTACCATCTTTTAAAAGAGAAGACATTAAGTTATCGGTAAAGCAGACCTTACCCTCCTTGTCCACATACTTGTAGACCTGAGCAAAAGAATCCGATCCGAAGAAAAGAAAAAGACCCAAAAGAAAAATCAATATGGCCATGGTCCGCCTCCCGCTTCTTTTATGCCATTCTATAATAGCAGTTTTTGTCGTAACGAAGTCACCTCTCCTCTTTGTTTTTGATATGCGTCCCAGTCAATATCTTCCACTTTTACATGAAGGCCAAAACTACCGCTTTTATGCAACAAGAAAATTGTATTATCTATTTCTGTCTTTTGATAAAGATACTCCCTCGTTTTTATATGTTTAAGAGCATCTCCCCGTAATATTAATAATTCTCCCGGAGTAAGTGATTCCAAAAATTCAGATAACATCTTCTACCTCTATCGTAAAGCAACGAGAGGATAATGAATTGTGAGTTTTGGAAACCATTGTCATTGAATAATCTGCCTATTTTCCCAAAGCAAATTTTATGCCACCAAATCATTGGAAGCGGAAAGCACCCTGGAAGGTAGGAGCTGGGGGTAAGGTTGAAATATTTTTATTGACAGTTTTTAGGTGTTTTTGGAAGTTGATCTTATTTGGTTTCCATCCGGAAACTCCCTCTCCCCTTGCGGGAGAGGGGCGGGGTGAGGGGAAATTAAAAAGAAAATCTGAGATTCCAAATCGTTATCACCCCCACCCTTCCCTCCTCCATCGAAGGGGGAGGGAAAAAGTTGGGTTTCCGGATGTGAACTATTTAGTCTTTTTTTTAACTATCAGGCAGAGATTCTGTTGGTTGTCGAGAATGCTTTATTTATGTTTAATAAGAAAGAAAAGAGAAGCCATTGATCATTTTTGTGCAAATTGGCGAAGGGGGTCACTTATAATGAGGCTTTGGCAGAAGCTGACAAAGTTGAGCGAAGGGAGTGCCGCCGCGCTGGAGATGTGCGACGTTTGACTCATCATGGGCGGGAATTACCGGACAGGCGTGAGGTTCACGAGCGGCTGTGGAAAAAGCTCGAAAATGGGGTGAGCGTATGGATTGTCAATGGTCGCCTTGTTCGCAGTGTGTTCGATATCGACTTTACAGAAGGTGGCCATGATTATGTTTATGAATTCGTCCCAGAGAACGAAGTCTGGATTGATGATGATATCGAAGAAAAAGAGCGGGGTTATGTGCTTTTGCATGAGTTACATGAACGCAATCGCATGGCCGGTGGCTGGCCTTACAACAAAGCCCATGCCGAATCCAGCCGTCTTGAATATCGCTATCGCCATCATCCAGAGGAATTGCATGAAGCCCTGGCGGCAGAGGGCTGGGAGTAATGCCTCGTAGCACTATATGATAGAAGGGATTTAGGGGAAACTCTGGAAAAGATCCGGAAACTTCAGAGGAAACTAAACCAGAAGGCCAAGCAGGACTGCGAAAGCCCCTGGAAGAAGATGATCGGAAAGCCGGATTCAAACCAACTGAACATCCGTTTTGATGAGCGGGAGCTGGAGATAGGGCATAGGCTAATACGCTAGTTTTCTACTCTACCCCCTTTTCCTGTCCCTGTTCATAGAGCCTCGTCATCCTTATAACCGCTTTTCCGTTTTATCTGCCTCCCCACCCACTAAAACCGGGATGGCTTCTTGTGGCCGCCAGTTCCACCTCTTTTGTAAAAATAGAGCCATTCCGAATAAAGCATAGCCGATGAGGTCAGTGGTAAGACGAGAATCGATCAAAGCAAGAGCAGCCCCAAAGAGCAACACCCTTTCAATAAAATTAGCAGGTTTGATCAAATAGCCGATCATCGAAGCGGAGAGAGCGATCACCCCTATGCATGCGGAGAGAAATCCAATAATCACCCATAGAATAGGGCCTTGTCCTAAAAGAGTTGGGTTGTAAACAAACATAAAGGGGACTAAGAATCCTGCAAAGCCGATGCGGCAGGCGGTCAATGCTGTCCGGAACCAGTGAGCCCCCGCAATCGCTGCCCCTACATAGGCTCCCAAGGCCACGGGTGGTGTTACTCCAGCCAGGACTGCATAATAGAAAATGAAGAGATGAGCAGGAAGTGGCTCGATACCTACGCTGACAAAAGCGCCAGCCACGATTGAGATCCCCAGAATATAGGCTGCCACCGTCGGAACGCCCATGCCCAATATGATGGTGACGACCATGCCCAATGCCAAAGCGATCAGAAGGGATTGGCCGCTTAGGGCGATGATTACAGAGGAGAACTTAACAGCCAATCCGGTCATCCCTACAACAGCCACTACAAATTGAACTATACCAGCCATGGAGGCTACGAAAGCAGCCGTATAGGCACCTGCCTCCAGGGCTTTCATTACCTTTTTCAGTGCTTCCCAGAGCTCTTTTCTACTTCTCTGAGAGATAAGGTATAGAAGCAGCGCAATGATAAAAGACCAGAAGGCACAAGTGGTTGGGGTATACATCAAAACCAATAAAACGCTCAAAAGGACTAAAGGAATAAAGAGGGTATGGCTTCCAGCGAACATCTCTTTAAGGGGGATCTTTCCTGCATCTGGATCAGGAAGCATTCCCAAACGTTTCGCCTCAAATTGGACAGCCATCCAACATCCGAGATAATAGAGGATAGCTGGAATCAAGGCCGATGCGGCAATTTTGAAATAGGAGATGCCCAGGATATCGGCCATGATAAAGGCTCCAGCACCCATGATCGGCGGCATGATCTGGCCACCAGAGGAGGCAGCCGCCTCGACAG
>JAURYC010000277.1 GCA_030654105.1 Deltaproteobacteria bacterium | reverse complement strand
GGTCGTCAACTGAAATGTTCTGACGATCCTCTTGCGCGCAATGATATGAGGCTTCAGCCCTGTGATATCTTCGCTGTTGAAGAAAATTTTCCCTACGTTCGGCACGTAGATCCCTGTGATGAGGTTGAATACCGTCGTCTTCCCGGCGCCATTGGGGCCGACCAGCCCCAGAATTTCCCCTGCCTGGACATCGAAATCCAATTGACTTACGGCCATTAGGCCGCCGAACCTCTTACTTAATTCTCGCACTTCCAGTATTTTCATCTTTTTTATTTCTGTATGAAGACCTTGCCAAACGGTTGCTAACCTTAACCAATAGGCCCACGATCCCTTGGGGCATGAAGAGCAGAACCAGAATGAGGGCTAGTCCATATAACACTACCTGAAACTCCACAGCCATTCTTAGGAATTCGGGCAGAAAAGTGAGAAAAATGGAGCCGATGATCGGCCCTCCGATAGTTCCACTTCCTCCCATGACAATGAAGACCAGGTATTCAACGGATTGCCAGAAGGTAAAATCCTGAGGACCAATAAAATGAAAATAATGAGCGTAGATGCCCCCCACGATCCCCGCGAAGAAAGAGTTGACGGCGAAGGCAAAGACCTTATATCCCATAATGTCAATTCCCGTACACTGCGCCAGAAGGTCAGATTCCCGAATGGCCGTGCAAGCTCTTCCGATTCGGGAATGAGTCAGCCGATAAATAATGATGAGACAGAGGGTCAGAACAACAAGGGTAAAATAGTAATAGGGGACTTTGGTTTCAAATTCTATCTGCCCGAGGAAGGGTATGGGAATGGGATTGGGAGAAGGAATCGCGCTAATCCCATTCGCGCCGCCAAATAATCCCCCCCAGCCAATGAAAAGCAGCCGAATGATCTCCCCGAAGGCAAAGGTGGCCATGGCGAAATAGATCCCCTTGATTCTTAAGGTTGGCAATCCCACAATGATCCCGAGGATTCCCGTAAGAATCCCGGCAATCGGGAGAGAGAGCCAAAAGGAGAAATTTAACCGCATGACCAATAAGGTGGAAGTATAAGCCCCGATTCCCACGAAGGCTGCCTGGCAGAGAGGAACCTGAGCCGTGTTCATCACGAAATTCAGGCCCAGGGCCAGGATGATATGGAACATGGTCACGATCAAAATGTGGATATGGTAAAGATCCTTTGTGAATAAGGGGATACACAATAGAAAAAGGTACAAACCAATAAGATAAAAACCTTTCTTACTCATGGTATCCAAAAAGCCCCAAAGGTTTGAAAATCAACAAGGACATGAGAATAATGAAACCGATCATATTCTGGAAGGTTGCCCCCAGATAGGTGGCTCCAAAACTCTCCGCGATCCCCAGGATCAGCCCTCCGACTACGGCCCCGATAACGCTTCCCAGGCCTCCCAGCATGATGATAATGAAAGCTTTCACCACGGGCATCATGCCCATGAAGGGAGAAACAAGGAAAATCGGACCCATGGTCGAACCCGCTGCCGCCGCCAGGGCGCAGCCGATCCCAAAGGTTAGAGCGTTTATCTGATTGATGTTGATCCCCTGCAAGGCCGCTGCCTCAGAGTCTTGGGCTACGGCCTGAAGAGCTTTGCCGGTCTTGGTTCGCCCGATAAATACATACAATCCCACCACCAAAATGGCCGAGATCGTGAAAGCCGCCAGTCTCTCTTTGGAGAGTACCATGCCGAATAGGTTGATGACTCCCTGGAATCCGATGAGGTAGGATTGCTCTTCCGGTCCCCAAAAAATGAGGGCCAGGTTTTGCAGAACAATGGACAATCCCAGAGAAATGACCAATAAGTTTAATGGCTCTCCACGTAAAGGCCGAAAGATCATTCTTTCGATCAAAACCCCAAAAGCCGCAAGGATCAGCATAGAGGCAACCAGGGAGAGGAAAAAGTTCACTCCATAGTATTCCCTCAGGAAGAAAGTCGCGAATCCTCCCAGCATGAAGATCTCACCGTGCGCAAAATTGATGATCCCCAGGATACTGAAAATTAGGGTCAAGCCTAAAGCTACCAAAAGATAGAGCGACCCCAGGATCAATCCGTTGATGCAGGTCTGAAAGAAAATCGGGTCCATGGACGAAAATCGAACCTCCCTGAATCCCCCAAGGGGCACCATGCCCGCTCGAGCATGATGCCCGGATATTCCCCTGCCTCACCCAGCCAAGGTGGGTTCCAAACCCATTTTAGTCCAATCGGCCTCCCTACTAAAACTCCCCGGCCTTCAGGATAATGACTTCTTTGCCCTTTTGGATCTGGGCGATATGGTGATGCTGGATAATCTGATGATTGATCCCATACGTTTCTTTCCCGCCCCACCTCATTTCACCGAGGACGCCTTGAAATTTTTCGATACCTTCAAGAGCGACTCGAATCTTATCCGTATCCTCCACCGTTCCTGCCCTGCGGAGACCTTCAAACAGAAGCATCGTGCCGTCGTAGAAGGAAGGATCCGGAGTATCGATGAATTCTTTCTCCCCGTATTTTTTCCGGAATTTTTTGATGAAATCTACGATCGCCGGATCTTGGGAATTGCGGTCAAAGACAACGGGATAGGCGTATCCCTCGGCCATCTCGGCCCCGCCGGCATTGCGGATAAATTCACTCGGGTCGACCCACGCCCCGCCTATTACGGCGGCTTTAAGTCCCATCTCCTTGGTCTGCTTGGTTAGGAGGGCAGCTGTTCCAACCCCCAAGGCGCAATCCTGAAGAATGCCAGCATTGGTCCCTTTTATTCTGGTCAGGATGGGATATAAATCTTTGATTCCCCTCTCGGGAAATTCCGTGAGAACTTTAAATCCCTCTTTTTGGTAGGCTTCCTGATAATCTTTGCCGATGGACCAGCCGCTCGCATCATTGGCGGCTACGGTAACAATCTCCTTCACCTCCGGAAAAGTCTTTTTGGCCCAGCGAGCCATTCCAGGCGCTGCCTGGGTGGAAGTCATAAAGGGCCTAAAAGTGTAAGGTTTCTGAGGGCTAATAACTTCGCGCGCCCAGCTATCTGCCATAATCAATATCTTGTTCTTTTCCGTAACCTCTTGCATGGCCAGAACCGATGCGGAGCTGATGGAGCCGATGATGATTTTCACTTTGTCGCTGAAGACAGCTTTATGAACTGCCGCAGCCCCGCCGGCAGCCGTGTATTTGTCATCATAAGGGATCAGCTTGATCGTATATTTTTCCCCCCCAACCAGGAGGCCACCCTTAGCATTCACGTCATCCGCCGCCAACTCGGCGCCGTGGAGGATTCCTCTTCCCCAGTTCGCACCCGAGCCAGACAGCGCGGTGATGACGGCGATCTTCAATTCTTTCGCTTCACTCCTCGACTGCCAAGCGAGGCCAAAAGCGAATTGAAAAACGAAAAGAAGTATCATGATCAGAATTAATTTTTTATTTTTTTCCATGTCCTCCCCCTTTATTCGTCTTGGCATTAAAGCGGTTGACGTGTTCATTCATCTTGACCATAGCTCTCTTTTAATCATCTTTTTTCTACCCCTTCACTGCAGCATCGTCGTTTCCCAATAGGCATCAAGATTGTTTTCCCCCACTCTCACCCCCTTCCTTTTTCTTTTGGCCCTCACCCGATTCCCTGCCTGCTCCTACCCCTTGCAGAGATTTTCCTTCTGTCCGTTCTGCTCATTGCAGCCCGATCCATTTATTCCGGGGAAGAATGATCATCCGATTCCTCTAGGCCACCCCACCAACAATCTGATCATAAAGATGGTCCCCCGCTTCTGACAGGTTGGGGAACCTCCCCAGGATAAACCCCCGAATGGCGAAGTGCTCAATGGTTCCCAGGATGATATCGCGAAGAATGTAAGGGTCGATTTCCTTCCGGATGGCTTTTTCTTTTTTCCCTTCCTCAATGACCTGAAGAACGGAACTCTGGAAGTAGAATTTGAGTATAATCTTTATTTTTTTCATAAAAATTGAGGTGATACCAGATGAGCTTCCTGAGCTTATTCAGAGCCCCTTTAATTCCCCTCAGGTGCTCGCGGAGACCGGATAGAAATTTTTCCATTCGCTCTTCGGGGATGGAGAAGAGCAGGCCTTCTTTGTTCTCGAAATAATGGTAAATGCTGCCTTCGGCAATTTTGGCTATCTGAGCGATCTGGGCGATGGTGGTTTCATTGAACCCCTTTTCGGCGAAGACCTCAGTCGCCACTTTTAAAATCAGCCGCTTCTTGCTCTCCCCTTGGAGAGTCCTCCTCTTCGGTGAGGAGTAAGAAAATTTCCTTTTTTTATCCGCCATGGTAACCTTCATTGACGGGAGGAGACCGAATTCTGCAGGCACGTGGCCAGGTAAAACCCTTTCCAACTTTACTCGAATGATAATCAATTTATATCCTTTGTCAAGAAAATTTTTAGTGAAATTAAAAAATCTCCTCCTACCATTTTTTGTAAAAATATTTTTATTATCATAAATTTATAGGCGTTTCGCCCATGCGGTGGCCAAACCAGATCGAAGGTGAGTTAAATTCGAAGATTTTAAATTCAGAGGGATTGCAGGTTCGGAGATTTAAATGACTTTTTCTCTCCGCAGACCTTCAATGGTCTCGACAGAATATCCCAGCTCTTTGAGGATCTCTTCGGTGTGCTGGCCCATGGGTGCAGTAAGGGCCCGGAAGAGTAACGGTCAAATCCAAGATGCGAATACCTTTTAATGCTGACATCTTAACCCCTCCATCGATTACAATTACTAATGAATCCCTGCAATTTCTTTGGCGAAGTTCTTTTTTTCCTCGAAGTCGACCAACCGGTTGAGGCTGCTCTTCTGAGCTGCCGGGGGTCCAGCACCATGGACCGATTCCACCACATAGCCGACGGAGTTTACGCCGAAGAGGAGGTTCTGGATCAGGTAAATTATCCTCATTTTATGTTCCGTAGCGACCTCTGGCAACCCTTTCAAGTATTTTTCCACGAACTTGCCTATTTCCGGGCTTTTTAAATCTTTCTCCGAAACAAGTGTACCCAGAATTCCCCCGGTGATGTCCACCGCCAACCGGGCCATCTCAAATGGCAGCGTAGCCACATTGAGCTTGCACACATTGCCTAGAAGTTGATTGACAAAGTAAGAACCAGCCTCGGTCTTTGCTCCTTCGACACCAGCAGCCAGGCCGCAGCAATAAATTGTCTCCGTAAGGCGCACCATCTCTAGGATCTTATCCCTGATGTGGGGCATCTTATCGATCCCGTTGTACTCTGCCAAAAGCTTCACGGCTCCAATCAGGACATCGCTTACCCCTGCTTTGCAGCCTCCATAGGACTGCCGGTGGTTAGCCCCAAAAAGGAAGGGAATCCGTCCGGCGAATTCGACCTCTTTATACAGAAAGACTTTCTCCCATGGGACGAAAACATTATGGAAGATCATCAAGGTTTCTTGGCCGCTGAATCGGTAATTGCCCATGTCAACAGGGCAGTTCTCCAATTTTCGAGTATCTCCAGGATTGCGGCCATAGATGTGAATTATACCCTCGGCGTCTGTAGGTACGGCGAAAGCCACGGCATAATCCGAGTCTTCTTTTCTCATGGCTGCCGTTGGCGCCACTATGGTGTACTGGGAGTTGATCGACCCCGTTTGGTTGGATTTAGCACCCCGGACGACAATCCCATCCTTATTCTCCTCCACCACATGGAGGTATAGATCTGGATCAGCCTGCTCGTGGGGCCTGCGGGATCGATCGCCTTTTACATCGGTCATAGCTACTCCGACGTAGTAATCCTTTTCTTGAGCCTCCCGTATGAAGTTTAAAAAACGATCATGGTAATTTGTCCCCAGTTTTTTATCCATCTCGCTAGTGACGATGAACAGGGAATTGGCTGCATCCATGGTGGCACAGCGCTGAAAACAGGTGCCCGTCTTCTGTCCCAGAAGCCTGGCCATCTTAACTTTCTTTAGCATATCATCAATACTCTGAAAGATATGGGTAAACCGATTAATCTTCCTCCCCGTCAAAGATGAGGTCACAGTAATTAGGTCTTCGTATTTAGGATCAAATGCTAAGTCGTATGCCATAGCCACAGCATTTTGCGAGGGAATAACGATGGGGTGGTCCACAGGGTTCGAGATGCGTTCCCCAAAGATGTAGACTACATGCTTCATCTTCCTCAAGCTATCCCGATACTGCTCTCCATTCATCAATGGCATATCTATCCTCCTTAATTTTAATTTTATACTTCTGGAATTCTATATCAACGAGCTAAATCAATTCAGAGACTTTTGGCTATGATCAACTGCTGAATTTGGTTAGGCCCTTCCGCAATTTGCGTCAGCTTGGCATTTCTCATCATCTTCTCCAATGGGTAATCCTTCATATAACCATACCCTCCGGCGATCTGAACCCCATCAGTGGAAACGGACATGGCCGCCTCTGAGGCAAAATATTTGGCCATTGCAGCAAACCGGTAAGCATCTTTGTTCCCCTGATCATACATCGAGGCTGCCTTGTAAAGTAAGTGCCTGGCTGCTTCCACCCTGGTAGCCATGCCGGCCAGTAATGACTGGATGGCCTGAAACTGGAAGATGGAACGCCCGAATTGTACCCTATCTTTGGCGTATTGGATAGCGTAGTCGAGGACTCCCTGGGCCACCCCAACTGCTCTGGCTGCAGCTGAGCAACCGATCTCGCCCATGAAGTCTACCATAATTCTCAGGCCATCCCCTTCTTGCCCCAAAAGGTTTTCTATAGGAACGTGGCAATCTTTAAAAATGGCTTGGCAGCCATACCTTGCTTCGCTGCCGGTCAGGCCTTCGATCTTCACCACAGAAAAATCGGACGTTCCCTTCTCCACCAGCAACCCGCTGATCGCGCCATTGGTGAGGACGAAAATAGCAAAAATATTGGCTACGTCACCATTCGCGATGAAACATGGGGCTCCGTTCAATACATAAGTCCGACCTTCCTTGATCGCAGTCACTGGCACGGCAGCCAGATCAAGGGCTGCTGCCTCATTAAGGGCGAACCCAAAAATGATTTGGCCGTTGGCCATTCGGGGCAAATAACTCTTATGGGACTCTTTTCCGTTCTTCAAGATGAATCTGGAGCCCATGTTTTGGAACGTGCAGATGACAGCCGAGGTTGGGCAGACCTTACTGATCTCCTCAATGACTATGCAGAAATCCATGAAGCCGGCCCCTTCGCCTCCTTGCTCTTTGGGAACCAGCAGTGATAAAAGTCGGTTCTGCCCCAATATTTCGGTCAATTCATGGGGAAAACTGGCTGTGCCGTCGACTTCACCGGCTCGAGGTGCAATCTTCTTTTGGACAAGATCTTTTACCATCGCCTGAAATAACGTCTGTTTCTTGGTCAATTGATATTGCACTTCCATGATCACCTCTCGCACTCGCCTGAACCGTTGTCTCCTTTGAATTCCCGAACCACCTGGGTCAGTTCAGGTATGATTTGAAAAAGATCTCCTACGATCCCGAAGTCCGCAACCTTAAAGATCGGAGCTTCTGGATCTTTATTAACTGCCACGATCATATCAGAGGTCTGAATCCCCACCAAATGCTGGATGGCTCCCGAAATCCCGCAAGCGATATAGAGCTTGGGACATACAGTTTTGCCAGTCTGGCCCACCTGAAAAGAGTGCGGTTTCCATCCAGCATCCACCGCAGCTCGTGAAGCCCCCACCGCTCCGCCCAAGGATTTGGCCAGTTCTTCAAGAAGATGGAAGTTCTCCGCCTTTCCCAATCCCCTCCCACCGGAGACCACAATCTCTGCTTCTTCCAGATTAACGATCTGGTCCATGGTCTCGATCACCTGGATGACCTTGGTGCGTATGCTCTTGGGATTTACCTTCCCTTCTACCCTAATAATCTCTCCCCGGCGTAATATATCAGGGACTGGCTTCTTCATCACTTTAGGCCGGACTGTCGCCATCTGGGGTCGATAGTTTGAACATTTAATACTGGCCATAATATTGCCACCAAACGCGGGGCGAATTTGCAGGAGAAGCCCGCTTTCGTCTTCGACTTCTAGCCCCGTGCAATCCGCAGTCAGACCTGTCCGGAGGCGAGCCGCAAGCCTGGGCGCCAAGTCACGGCCTGTGGTCGTAGCTCCAAAGAGAACGATGGAGGGTTTCTGTTGAGCGATCACGGCCGTCATAGCTGCAGCATAAGGGTCGGTATGATAGAATTTCAGTTTTTCATCTTGGACGAGGTAGACCTTGTCTGCTCCATGGGCAAACAGGGGCGGACATAACATATCGACTTCAGATCCGATAAGAGCCGCGGCCAATTCCTGTTGGAGTTTGTCGGCCAGCTTTTTTCCTGCACCAAGCAATTCCAGGGTGCAATCCCTCAACTTTCCTTGGTGCTGTTCAGCAAACACCAAGACACCGCTATATTTTTCGATGTCCGGAGTCCCCCGGGACGACCCGCGTTCAATGGCAACAGCCTCGAACTCGCAAACATCTCTGCAGGCTCCGCAAACCAGGCAGCCTTCTTTGATGATGGCCTTTCTTTCCACTACTTCCATGCAGCCAAATGGACAGACGGCCAGGCACCGTCCGCATCCCGTGCATTTATCTTTATCGATCTGTATTCCCATTAGGTCTCCCTACGATAGAATCCCCTTTTGCTTGAGGAAAGAAGCCAATTTCTGGGCTGCTTCCGCAGGAGGGTTTTCTATTACTTGCCCGTTGCGCCTAACTTCCGGGGTCCAGATCCGCACCACCCAGGTGGGGGATCCCTCCAGGCCCAGTCGATCGGCTTCAGCCCCCAGGTCACCAGCGGTCCAGATGTGAATCTCTCTCTCCATGGCCTCAGCGAGGCTGCTGAAGGTTGGAATCCGCGGTTCATTGATTCCTTTGACTACCGTAAGGAGAGCGGGTAGCGGGCAATGAAGTTCTTCATAACCTCCTTCAACCTCCCGGCGGACTCGAAGATTCTGGCCCTCGATTTCCACCCGATTCACATAAGTCACCTGGGGCACATGCAGTTGCTCAGCGAGACTGGGGCCGACCTGCCCTGTATCTCCATCGATTGCTTGCTGTCCGCAAAGAATTAGGTCAAATCGGCCAATCTTTTTAATGGCTGCACTTAAGGTGTAGGCTGTAGCCAGAGTATCGGCGCCGGCGAATGCTCTGTCGCACAGCAAGATGGCCTCATCTGCCCCCATGCTCAGTCCCTTCCTCAATGCATCTTCAGCTTGGGCAGGGCCCATGCTGAGGACCGTAACCTTTCCCCCCTGCTTTTCCTTAATACGAACCGCCTCCTCCAAAGCATATTCATCCAAGGGGTTGACGACGGATGGAATTCCTTCTCTGATGATGGTTCCGGTTTCGGGGTTGATCTGAACTCTTTTTATCTCCGCCGTATCCGGAACTTGCTTGAGGCAGACGATGATCTGCATACCCATCGGCCCTTCTTATACCTCCAAGAGTTTGTTGAAATTTTTCCGAAACTGATTCAATTGGCCAACAGCCCCCTTGAGGCTACAGTCCTTTGGATCTGATTGGTGCCTTCGTAGATCTGCAGAATTTTTGCATCCCGCATGTATTTTTCCAGAGGGTATTCAGACGTGTATCCATAAAATCCGAGGAGCTGCAAGGCGTCGGCAGTTACCTTCATGCACATATCGCTGGCCAAAAATTTGGCCAGGGCTGAATCTTTGGCGACCGGGAGTTCCCGCTCAATCAGCCAGGCAGCCTTCCAAACCAGAAGCCGGGATGACTCAATAGCCGCAGCCATGTCAGCCAAGGTATGAGAAATGATCTGCTGTCCTATGGTAACTTTGGCCTTCGCGGGAGATCTTTTGAAGAAGCCCACAGCCGTTTCAAAGGCTGCTCGGGCCAAGCCTAAGGCCACCGCGGCACAGGAGGTTGTCCGAGCCACATCCAGATATCGCATAGCGATTCGAAATCCAGATCCAATTTCTCCGAGCAAATTCTCCTTGGGGATTCGGACATCATCCAAAATTACCTCAGCGGTACAGGAGGATCGCAGACCCATCTTGTCTTCAACCTTACCCCTGGATAGGCCGGGGGAATCACCCGGAACGATGAAGGCTGAAATGCCCTTTGCCCCTCTGGTCCTATCCGCGTTTGCAAAAACCGTATACAGCCGCGCCAGGCCTCCGTTGGTGATGAAGCATTTCGTCCCCCGGATCACGTATTCATCGCCCCTTAACTGAGCGGAAGTGGTTATCGCCGCAGCATCCGATCCCGCACCGGGTTCGGTTATCACAAAAGAAAGCAGGCCCGGGTTTTCTTGGTCACAAATGAGCGGGAGGAATCTTTCCTTCTGTTTTTCGTTACCGGCGACCTGAGGGGGTTGGTATAAATTCGTGGTCGTGGTGAAGGCCACGCCAGCGTCACCCACGGCCAGCTCTTCTATGATGAGGGTGATCGTGATCGGGTCTAGGCCGCTGCCTCCATATTCCTTGGGAATGCTCAGGAAGAGTAAATCCTCCTTGGCTAGCTTCCGGACGACGTCCCAATTAAAAACATGGGAG